>JBLHNV010000011.1:0-20328 GCA_047623125.1 Janthinobacterium sp.
AAGTTTGCGCGATGATCCGAATTAACTTGCTGCCGCACCGCGAAGAAACGCGCAAGCAAAAAAAAGCGGCGTTTCTGGCATTGATGGTGTTGTCGGCGATCGTTGGTGCGATTGTGGTGCTGGCGGTTGGCGCTTACAACGGACGCCGCCTGTCGGTCCAGGAAGAGCGCAACCGGGTGATTGCGGTGGCCATTGCCGGACTCGATAAGAAAATTGTTGAAATCGCGACCCTGAAACAGGAAATTGAAGCCTTGAAGGCGCGCCAGCAAGCAGTCGAAGATTTGCAGGGTGATCGCAATCAGCCGGTCTACCTGCTCGACGAATTGGTCAAGCAGACACCGGACGGCGTCTATCTGAAGGCTTTCACGCAGGAAGGGCAGCGCGTTTCGATGAGCGGCTATGCGCAGTCGCAGGAGCGGGTGTCCGAATTCCTGCGCAACCTGAGCAGCCACTCGCAATGGCTGGAGCGACCCGAGCTGATTGAAGTGCGCGCGGTCCCGCTTGCCAAATCCAGGGGTGCCAGGAAGATCGTCGAATTCACCCTCAACATCGGCATCAGGCGCGCGCGCGACAAAGACAAGGTCGACCCGGCGCGCCCGGTTGCCGCGCGCCAGGCATCCGCATCGGAGCACGCGACATGGACAAGCTGAAATATTGGGGGGATTTGCTGGGCGCGCAGTTTCGCGACCTTGGCGGCCGCAATCCCGGCCAATGGCCGCTGGCGCCACGTCTGCTGTGCGGTGCCGGCGTGATGGTTGCCGCCATCGTGCTCGGGTATTTTGCGTATTGGAGCGGGCAATTCGAAGAGCAGGATGCCGGCGCCGCGGCAGAAATCAAGCTACGTCAGGCTTACCGTGAAAAGATGACGCAGGCGATCAACCTGGTCGCTTTGCGCGCACAAAAAGTGAAAGCCGACCAGTATGTCGAGCGCTTGCAAAAACAATTGCCGAGCAAGGCTGAGATGGCGGCATTGTTGTCGGATATTAACCAGGCCGGCCTGGGACGTGGCTTGCAATTCGAATTGTTCAAGCCGGGCCAGGTCGTGGTCAGGGACTATTACGCCGAGTTGCCTATCGAAATCAAGGTCAGCGGCAATTACCATGACATAGGCGCCTTTGCCGGCGACATGGCCCACTTGCCGCGCATCGTGACGCTCAACAACATGAAGGTGACCACATCCAAGGATGGCATCCTGATGCTGGAAGCCGTGGCCAAGACTTTCCGTTATCTGGACCCGGAGGAGGTCTCTGCCCAGCGCAAGGCGCTCGCCGATAAAAGAAGCAAGGCGGCAAATAAATGACCCATACGGCACGCTGGCGTTGGTCTGTCCTGCCAGTTGCGCTGGCGCCACTTCTTTTGAGCGGCTGTTTCGAGAGCGACGTGCAGGAAGTCAATCAGTGGATGGCGCAAGTGGAGCGCGAAGCGCGCGTTGTCGTGCCGGTGCTGACCGAACCGAAGGCCTTTACGCCATTTGCCTACGATGACAAGGATTTGACCGACCCGTTCAGCTCGAACAAGATGAAGTCCGACCTTGCCAGAATCGGCACAGACGGTGGTGGCATCAAGCCGGACATGGAAAGACGCAAGGAATTGCTGGAAAGTTTTCCGCTCGATGTCTTCAAGATGGTCGGTTCGATGCAAAAAGGTGGAACCATGTCTGCGCTGCTGCAAGTTGAAAAGAACGTCTATCGGGTCGAGGCTGGACAGCATATCGGGCAGAATTTCGGCGTGATCACCAGCGTCAGCGAGAGTGCGGTCAACATCAAGGAGATCGTTCAGGATGCGGGCGGCGATTGGGTCAGCCGCATGGCCAAGATCGAGCTGCAGGAAAGCATGGAGTATAAAAAATGAAGACAATCAAAGACCGTGGCGTGCGCATGTTGATGGCAGGTCCGCGGATGTGCCTGTTGCTGGCACTGTCACTGCTGGCGGTGACGGGCCAAGCGCAGGTGCAAAAAAATGCGATCAAGGCGGTCACGGCGCTCCAGCAAGGTTCCAGCGTCATCGTCACGATCACGCTGGAACAGGCCATGGCCAAGGCACCGGTCGGCTTTTCGATCGTCAGTCCTGCGCGTATCGTGCTCGATTTCGGCGCCACAGAAAATGCCACCGGAAAGAATTTTTTCGACTTGCACATGGGGCACTTGCGCAGCATGAACCTGGTGCAGGCTGGCACGCGCTCGCGCCTGGTACTGAACCTCAATCGCCCGCTCAGTTATGCGACGGTGCTCGATGGCAATGCCATCATCGTCACCGTCGAAGGGACAAGCGGCGTCGCCCGGACGGCCGATGTGGCTGCGGTGCGGCAGGCGTCGCCAGCGGCTGGCGCCCTTAAGATGTTGCGCGACATCGATTTTCGGCGCGGCGCCAATGGCGAAGGGCGCATCGTGATCGGCTTGCCCAGCAACCAGGTCGCAGTCGACGTGCGCCAGCAAGGCGGTAGCGTGGTAATTGATTTCATGAAAGTAGGCTTGCCGGAGATATTGCGGCGGCGTCTCGATGTCAGCGATTTCGGCACGCCGGTGACGCAGGTGACGGCGGTGCAGCAAGGCGAGAATGTGCGCATGACGATAGCGGCCCAGGGTTTGTGGGAGCAAAGCGCATACCAGAGCGAAACGCAACTGGTGCTGGAGGTAAAGCCGATCAAGGAAGAAGCGAACAAGCTGACCCAGGGTACCCAGGGTTACCGCGGCGAAAAACTGACGTTCAACTTTCAAAACGTGGAAGTGCGGGCGGCGCTGCAAGCAATCGCCGATATCTCGGGCTTGAACATCATCACCAGCGACAGCGTCAGCGGCAACCTGACATTGCGCCTGAAGGAAGTGCCGTGGGACCAGGCGTTGGATGTGATATTGCAGGCCAAGGGTCTCGACATGCGCAAGAATGGCTCGGTATTGTGGATCGCGCCCAGGGAAGAGTTGCTGGCCAAGGAAAAACTGGAACTCGAGCAGCGTGCGCAGATCGCCGAACTGGAGCCGCTGCGCTCCGAGATTTTTCAGCTCAACTATCAAAAAGCCGAGTCTTTCCGCTCCGTATTCGGCCTCGATACGGCCGGCGACGGCAAGAACCGGGTCCTGTCCAAGCGCGGCAGCGCCATCATCGATCCGCGCACCAACCAGTTGTTCGTCACCGATATCGCATCCAAGGTGGAAGATATCCGCAAGCTCATCTTGAAGACCGACATCGCGTCCAGACAAGTGCTGATCGAGGCGCGCATCGTCGAAGCGAGCGATACGTTCGGCCGCGCGCTGGGCGCCAAACTCGGCTTTGCCGACCTGCGCAGCGTGCGTGGTGGCGACAGCGGTTATCAGATCAACGGCAATAACCGGATCGCGCTGGGCGGCAACCTGGAAGGCATAGGCCAGGTGACAGGGCAGGTGCCTGGCGAGGCCGCGAGCATCTACAACAATGCCCAGTTCGTCAATTTGCCGGCACCCGGACTGGCTAGCGGCGCCGCCGCCGGCAATCTGGCGCTCAGTCTGTTTTCCGCATCCGCCAACCGCTTCCTGAACCTGGAATTGTCGGCGCTGGAATCGGATGGCAAGGGCAAGATCGTCGCCAGTCCGCGCGTGGTGACCGCAGACAAGACCGTCGCGCTGATCGAACAGGGCATCGAATTGCCATACCAGGTCGCCACCAGCAGCGGCGCCACATCGATCATGTTCAAGAAGGCCAACCTGCGCCTCGAAGTGACGCCGCAGATTACGCCGGACGGCAACGTGGTGCTGGAAGTCGATGTCAACAAGGATAGCAAGGGTGAGGATACCAAAGCCGGGTTTGCGATCAATACCAAGCACGTGAAGACCCAGGTCATGGTCGAAAATGGCGGCACCGTTGTGCTGGGTGGCATTTACGAACAATCGGAGACCAGTTCGGTCGACAAGGTGCCGTTGCTGGGCGATATACCTTACCTCGGTTACCTGTTCAAGAGCACCAAGCGCACCACCGGAAAGACTGAATTGCTGGTGTTCATCACGCCAAAAATCGTCGCCGATCGGCTGCCGGCAAGGTGATGCCGGGGCTGAAGCGTCCGGCCCCGGCGCGAGCCGGGGTTTGTCAATATTCATTCACCCTGGCACTCACTCAACCATTCACCCATTTCGACTCCGACCATGAACAATCGATCGATCCATACACTGCGCACCGCGCTGTCGCTGTTGCTGCTCATCGTTGTCAGCGCCTGCGGCGGCGGCGGCGGCAGTGCGGGCACGGTCGGTGGCATCACCAATCCCAGTAGCGTTGCTGCCACCGATCCGGTGCTGACGCTGGCGATCGTCGATGGCAGCGGCGCCGCCATCACCACGCTCTCGGGTGGCCAGAACGGTATGGTGCGCACGAAGCTGACCGATGGCTCGGGCGTCGCCGTAGTCAGCGCCATCGTCAAATTCACGACGACCGATGCCAACCTGATACAGTTCACGCCGGTCTCCGCATCGGCGCTGACCGACGCTGGCGGCATCGCGGTAATGAATATCAGACCGGCCGACTTCACCTCTTCCGGCGCGCTGGCGATCACGGCGAGCGCGATCGTCGCAACGAAAACGGCAACCGCTTCCGCCAATATCGCCGTCGGCGCCGCGCCGTTGACGGTGGGCGCCTTGTCATGGACGCCGCCAGCGGTCGGACGGCTGCAAGCTTTCAGCACGCTGGCGTTGACCATCCCCGTGTCCAGCGCCGGAGCGCCGGCCAGTTCCGTGGCCGGCCTCGCCGTCACATCGCTGTGCGTCGGCGACGCTACTGCCAGCATTGTTCTGGGTGCGCTGAGCAGCGGCAACCAGTCGGCCACCTACACCAACAACGGTTGTTTGCGCGGCACCGATGTGATCACGGCGTCGATCGGCAACTCGACCCGGACCATTTCGATCGAGGTTGACCCGGCCAGTATCGGGACGGTGCGCTTCGTCGGCTCCAGCTTGCAGGGCACATCATCGATCGTATTGAAAGGCTCGGGCGGCTTAGGGCGCACCGAGTCGGCGCTGCTGACGTTCAAGGTGGTCGATCGCAATGACACCGGACTAGTCGGCGTGGATGTGAGCTTCAGCGCGACCACGACGACCGGCGGCTTGACGGTGTTGCCGGCCAAGGCCACCACGGATGCGAATGGCAATGTGACGACGACGGTGTCCTCGGGCACCATTCCGACCCCGGTGCGGGTGATCGCGGAAGCGACCCGCAATGGAAAAACCGTCAGCGGCTTGTCCGACACGCTGACCGTGTCGACCGGCTTGCCAATCCAAAAATCGATGTCGCTCAGTGCAGAGACCTTTAATTTCGAGGCGCTTCAATATGATGGAGAGCTCGACAAAATTACCGTACTGATGGCGGACCAGTATGGCAATCCCGTTTCCGATGGCGCGGTGATCAATTTTGTGACTTCGGGCGGCGCCATCGGCTCTTCCGCGCAAGGCGCTTGCACCACCGTCGATGGCGGCTGCTCGGTGGATTTGAAAAGCCAGGATTTCAGGCCGGCCAGCGGGCGCGTCACCATCCTCGCCTATGCGCAGGGCATCAAGGATTTCGTCGACATGAATGGCGATGGTTTGTATACCTGCGCCGGAAAAGACCCTGCCACCTACCGTCCCTTGGTCGATGGCTGCCCCGGCGGCGGCGAACCGTTTACCGACCTGGGCGACCCGTTCCTGGATGCGAATTTCAATGGTGTCTACGAACCAGCCAATGGCGACTTGCCGATCCCGTTCGATAGCACAACCTATCATGCCGACGGCAATGGTCAATGGGGCATCCATTACATCCGCCGCTCGGCCGAGATCATCTTCAGCGGCTCGCAAGCGACTTTGATCAGGCAAGTGTGCAGTGCGGGAGTTTGCCGCGACTGGGGCGCTGGTGACGGGAGTGCATTCGTCATCGCCGGCGTGGCCGGGCTGGGCTGCTCGAACCAATTGCTCACTTTCCGCCTGACCGATGCCAACAATAATCCATTGCCGTCCGGGACCACGGTGGCCAGTATCGATGCCGTCAAGATCGTGCCGCAAACGTTCGTGCCGGACAAGATTCTGTCGACTAATGCCCCCGGTGGCACCTTGCACCGTGTGATAGTCCAGAAGGAAGACGCTTGCACCGCAGGCAGTTTCAGCGTGCAGGTAACAACGCCAAAAGGAATTCAAAGCCTGATCGGATTCACTTCCAATTAATATCGGACAAGGTTGCCGATGAGGGGAGGGCGGCTTTGCCGGGCCACAATGCCGGCGTCGGCAGCGCGCCATGAGTGTCGCAATGCCAGTTGAAAACGCAGCCTCAATCCCGGTTGCGAGCATCAAGTCAGTGCGCGCAATACACATCCGCGTCACAACTTTGGACTTTCCACCCGTTATCCGTTTACACTGGCATATACACTGGTGTTTACCGGCCCATGGGCGAGCGCCAGGCTGATTGCTTTTTTGACTGAATGACAAAGTGCCTGACATTTATAAAAACAATATATTCCTGGTAGGATTGATGGGCGCCGGCAAGACGACGATCGGGCGTATTTTGGCCAGGAAACTGGGCATGCGCTTCATCGATGCCGATGCTGAAATCGAAGCGCGCACCGGCGCCTCCATCCCATGGATCTTCGAGATCGAGGGCGAACCGAGCTTTCGCCAGCGCGAAGCTGAAGTGGTGCGTGATCTGACTGCGCTGCAAGGCATCGTGCTCGCTACCGGCGGTGGCGCTATCTTGAATGCGCAAAGCCGCGCCTACCTCAAGCAGCGCGGCACCGTGATTTACTTGCGCGCCAATGTCAACAGCATCATGACGCGCACCAGCCACGACAAGAACCGGCCGTTGCTGCAAACTGCCGATCCGCGCAAGCGCATAGAAGAGATGGCTGAGCAGCGCGAACCGTTTTACCAGGAAGTTGCCGATGTCATCATCGATACCGGGCGTCCTAACGTACAATCAATGGTCCAAACCATTTTGACGCATTTGGGGCGCCTGGAATGCCACGCCGCGCCGAACTGCATCACACAAGCAAAGCCTTCGATGAGTGAACAAACCAATATTTTTCTGACGGTCGAACTCGGTGAGCGCAGTTACCCGATCGCGATCGGTCCCGCGCTGCTGGCCGACGGCGAATTGCTGGCGCGCCACGTCGGCGGCAACAAGGTGGCGATCGTCACCAACACGACCGTCGCCGCGCTGTACCTGGCGCCGCTGCAGCAATCGCTGGCGGACAGCGGCAAGGAAGTCATCACGATCGTGTTGCCCGATGGCGAGCAGTACAAGGACTGGTCCAGGCTGATGCAGATTTTCGACACGCTGCTGGCGCACAAATGCGACCGCAAGACGACACTGGTGGCGCTGGGCGGCGGTGTGATCGGCGACCTGACCGGTTATGCGGCGGCCAGTTACATGCGCGGCATCGGCTTTGTCCAGTTGCCCACGACATTGCTGGCGCAGGTCGATTCTTCGGTCGGCGGCAAGACCGGCATCAACCATCCGCTGGGCAAGAACATGATCGGTGCGTTTTACCAGCCGCGCATCGTGATCGCCGATACGGCTACGCTGGAATCCTTGCCGGCGCGCGAACTGTCGGCCGGTCTGGCCGAAGTGATCAAGTACGGCGCCATCATCGACGCAGTCTTTTTTGACTGGATCGAAGCAAATATCGGCAAGCTGATGGCGCGCGACAAAAGCGCGTTGGCCTATGCGGTTGCGCGTTCGTGCGAAATCAAGGCCGACATCGTGCGCCAGGATGAGCGCGAAGGCGGCTTGCGCGCGATCCTCAATTTTGGCCATACCTTCGGCCATGCGATCGAAGCCGGTCTTGGCTACGGCAAGTGGCTGCATGGCGAAGCGGTCGGCTGCGGCATGGTGATGGCGGCCGACCTGTCGGCGCGCATGGGCTTGATCGACGCGGCCATTGTCGCGCGCATACGGGCCCTGGTCGCCGCCGCCGGTTTACCGGTGCAAGCGCCGGACCTGGGTCTGGAGCGCTGGATCGAATTGATGGAAGTGGACAAGAAAAACGAAGGCGGCGCGATCAAGTTCATCTTGCTGAAGGCGCTGGGCAGCCCCAACATCAGCACGGCGCCGCAGGAACCGCTGCACGCCACGCTGGCCGCCTGCGTGCGCTAGGATGGGCCAGGAACAGCATCTGGCCCCGTACGCGGCCCATTCGGAGCAGGGGCAGGGGCGCTGTTTCGCCGAGGCGCCGGCAGCGTTGCGCAGCCAGTTCCAGCGCGACCGCGACCGCATCATTCATTCTTCGTCCTTTCGTCGCCTCGAATACAAGACGCAAGTCTTCCTGAACCACGAGGGCGACCTGTTCCGCACGCGTTTGACGCACAGCCTGGAGGTGGCGCAGATCGGCCGTTCGGTGGCGCGCGAATTGCGCTTGAATGAAGATCTGGTTGAAGCGATCTCGCTGGCGCACGATCTTGGCCATACGCCGTTCGGCCACGCCGGCCAGGATGCGCTCAATGCGTGCATGCAAGGTCATGGCGGTTTCGAACACAACTTGCAAAGTTTGCGTGTCGTCGACACGCTGGAACAGCACTATGGGGCGTTCGACGGCTTGAACCTGATGTTCGAAACCCGCGAAGGCATACTCAAGCATTGCGCACTGGCTAATGCGCGCGAACTCGGTACGGTCGGACAGCGATTCATCGACCGCACCCAGCCGACGCTGGAAGCGCAGTTGACCAATCTGGCCGATGAAATCGCGTATAACAACCATGACATCGACGACGGCTTGCGTTCCGGCCTGATCACGACGCAGCAACTGGAAGATGTCGATTTTTACGCGCGTCACCGGCGCCAGGTCGAAGCCGAATACCCGGATTTGCCGGGCCGGCGCGCGATCTATGAAACTTTGCGGCGCATGATCAGTGCGCTGGTCGGCGACGTTATCGCCACTTCCAGCGCATTGATACTGGCCGCGCATCCGACCAGCACGGATCAGGTGCGCGCCTGTGGGCCGTTGATCCGCTTTTCCGATCCGATGCAAGCCGACGCAGCAGTGCTCAAGCGCTTCCTGCGCGAAAATCTGTACCGCCACTATCAGGTTTGCCGGATGACGGCAAAAGCGCGCCGCATCGTGCGCGAACTGTTTGAAGCGTTCAGCTCCGAACTGACGTTGCTGCCGCCCGATTATCAGGATAACAGCGGTGACGCGAGCCGGCAGGCGCGCAAGATCGCCGACTACATCGCCGGCATGACTGACCGCTACGCGATCCGCGAGTACAAGCGGCTGTTTTCAGTTGACGAACTGTAGCGACTTAAAACGGCATGCGCGCCTGCGCCGCATCTTCGAATAATCCGAGCAGTAATTTTTTGATCGGCGCCGGCAGCGGTGCATCGGCTATCTTGGCGCCGTCGTACCAGACATGAACAGACTCACCGGCGCGCTCGAGGCGGCGGGCCAGACTGATGCGGTACGGCGCGATGTGCAGCTTGTAGTGTGTGAACACATGCGTCAAAGGCAGCAAGCGCTGGTGCGATTCGATGCTGCCGAAGCGGCTCACTGCCAGCATCAAAGTGGCGTCCTCGGGCGCAGGCGGTGCTGCCAGATTGGCTTCGGCCAGCGCATGGCCGCCGAGTTCGGGCAACGATAGCAAACCGCCCCAGATGCCCGAGCCGGGGCGTTGTTCCAGCAGCACTTGTCCATGGTCGATGATGACCAGCATCGTCGTATGTTTTTCGGGTTTGACTTTTTTCGGTTTGCGCACCGGCAACTCTTTGACCCGGTCGCTGGCGAACGCGATGCAGCGCGCCAGCAGCGGGCAGCGCTGGCAAGCGGGGTTGCTGCGCGTGCACAGCGTCGCGCCCAGGTCCATCAAGCCTTGTGTATACGATGCCATGTCCTGTTGCGGCAGGAGCGCTTCGGCGCGTCGCCAAAGCGCGTCTTCGATGACTTTTACGCCCGGATAGCCCTCGATGCCGAAGACGCGGGCGAACACGCGCTTGACGTTGCCATCGAGGATGGCGGCGCGCGTGCCGCTGGAAAAAGCCGAGATCGCGGCCGCCGTCGAACGGCCGATGCCGGGTAAATCGGCCAGCAAAACCGGGTCGATCGGGAACACGCCGCCGTATTCGGCTTGCACGCGCTGCGCGCAGCGGTGCAGATTGCGCGCCCGCGTGTAGTAGCCCAGACCGCTCCACTGCGCCATCACATCCTCGAGCGGCGCAGCGGCCAATGCATGCAAGGTAGGGAAGCGCTGCAGGAAGCGCGCGTAATAGCCGATCACGGCCGCCACCTGCGTTTGCTGCAACATGATTTCGGACAGCCAGATCAGGTACGCATCGCACGTGTTTTGCCACGGCAGCGTCGATCTGCCGTGCTGTTTTTGCCATTTGATCACGGTCTCCGAGAACCCCGGATCAAGCAGCGAATGATCGACCGGTTTCTGGTCAACCAGAGAATTTGGCGTTGGAGCCAGACGTTTCATCGATTCATCCTGTTATGCATCTTGTTCGTTGCGGGCGGCATGGCCAGGTCAGTGCTGGCAATTGACGCAATAAAAGGTGGAGCGCTGGCCTTGCTTGAACTGGCGCACAGGAGACGCGCAGATGCGGCACGGCACGCCGGCGCGATCATAGACGAAATACGATTGCTGGAAATAGCCCGATTGTCCATTGACGCCGACAAAATCGCGCAAGGTGCTGCCGCCCTCGACAATGGCGGCGGCCAGGATGTCGCGGATCGCCTGCGCCAGCTTGTCGTAGCGCGCCAGCGCAATCTGGTTGGCCGGGGTTTTCGGGTTGATGCCGGCCCGGAACAAGCTCTCCGAGCAATAGATATTGCCGACCCCGACCACGATATCGCCGGCCAGCAGCACCTGTTTGATGGCCGCACTGCGCCGCCGCGTTTCCCGGTGCAGCAGGGCTCCGGAAAACCCCGCTTCCAGCGGTTCGGCGCCCAGGCCGCGCAGCAACCGATGGTCCCCTACCGGACCGTCGTTCGCGTCATGCCACAGCACGGCACCGAAGCGACGCGGATCGGTCATCCGCAAGACTTGGCGCCTGCTTGGGGCATCAATCTGGCCGTCGCCGACCTTGTCATCGACGACCAGGTCGAAGTGATCGTGCTTATTGGGCGGCGTCGCAGGCGGCAGCACGCGCAGATGGCCGGACATGCCCAGATGGATAATCAAGGTGCCGGGCTCGAAGCCGATCAGCAGGTATTTTCCGCGCCTCCCGGTGCGTCCGATCGTCTGGCCCGCCAGTGTGTGCGCCAGATCGGGCGGGAATGGCCAGCGCAAGCCGCTGCGGCGCAGCACTACCGCTTGCACGACATGCCCTTCGAGGTGGGGCGCGACGCCGCGCCGGGTGACTTCAACTTCAGGCAATTCTGGCATGGGGATGGGGGCGGCAAAAATGCATGGTAAAAAAAGGAAGAAAAGGTGGTGCTGGCAGCAACAGGCTGGCAGCGCCATTCCGGCAGCGCCGTATTTTGGGCGCCTTATAAAATTCACGCTGGCTTCACGCTGACCATGGGTTGGGCGTAAAATCAGTATTTGCGCCATCAGCCAGGATCGTCCTTTGAAAAACGTTTTCGCCATTGTAACCTTGTCGGCCGTGCTGTCGGCCTGTGCTGCGGCCGAGCAGGTCGCGCCCACGAATGGCGCGGTGCAAGCCGGGTCGGCGTCGTCCGCCAGGGACGTGGAGCAGGCCGGGCAGGTAACATCGGCCAGGGCCGCGGCGCAGGCCGTACCTGGCGCTGCCGAAGCTGAAGAAGGTGCGTTGCCCAACGTCGAATTGAGCAGCGACTTGCTGTACAAACTGGTGCGCGCCGAGCTTGAATTCAAGACCGGGCGATGGCAGGGCGCCTACGTGTCGCTGTTGGCAATCGCGCAGCAGACGCGCGACCCGCGCATCGCGCAGCGTGCCACCGACATAGCGCTCTTCGCCAAGCAGGACGACGCGGCACTGGCGGCGATCCGTCTGTGGCGCGAATTGGCGCCCGAGTCGGAAGCGGCGAACCAGTTTTTCCTGGCTTTCGTCGTGCTGAGCGACAACCTGGTCGAGGCTGAGCCCATATTTTACAAGCGCTTGCAGCGGGCACGTCCGCAAGCGCGCGCCATGGTGATGTTCCAGATGCAGCAAATGCTGAGCCGAGTGTCCGACAAATCGGCCGTTTTTGCGCTGCAAGAGCGGGTGCTGGCGCCGTATCACGCTATGCCGGAAGCGCACCTGGTGCTGGCGCAAGGCGCTTACGCCAGCGGCGATGGGGCGCGTGCTGTGCGCGAGGCGCAGCAGGCGCTGGCGCTGAAACCCGATTCTGAACTGGCCGTCCTGACGCTGGCGCAAGTGCGCGGCGATGCCGACGCGGCGCGGGCCTTGCTGCTGGAGTTCCTCGACAAGCATGCCGACGCAGGCGAAGTGCGCGTGGCGTATGCCCGCATGCTGGTCGAGAAAAAAGAATATGCGCCGGCGCGCAAGCAATTTCTGACCTTGCTCGAAGCCCGGCCCGACAGTCTGGCGACGCTGTACTCGCTGGGTGTCATATCCATGCAACTGAGCGACGTGGCGGCGGCGCAGTCGTATTTCAAACAATTCCTGGCCGCGCATGCAAAGGGCAGTGGCGAAGAGAGCGATGCATCCAAGGTGTTGATAATCCTGTCTCAGATCGCCGAAGAACGTCTGGACGTGGACGCTGCGCTGGGGTGGCTGGAAAAGGTCAGCGACAATGATGCGCGCGCCTTTTTCAGTGCCGGCGTGCGGCGCGCGCAATTGCTTGCCCGGCGCGGCGACCTCGATGGCGCGCGCACCTTGCTAGCTACCTTGCAAGGCGGCGATGCTGACGAGCAAGTACGGTTGTTGCTGGCTGACGCACAGATCTTGCGCGATGGTGGCTTTGCCATGAACGCCTATGCCGTGCTGGAAAACGGCGCCAAGCGCTTTCCGGACAATGCCGAGTTGCTGTACGACTTCGCGCTGGCGGCGGAAAAAATGAAGCGACTCGACGTGATGGAGTCCACCCTGCGGCGCGTGATCCGTCTGGCACCGGACAATCAGCACGCCTATAATGCGCTTGGGTATGCGTTGGCCGAGCACAATATCCGTTTGCCGGAAGCGCGCGCGCTGATCGGCAAGGCGCTGGCGCTGGCGCCAGGCGATCCCTTCATCATGGATAGCATGGGCTGGGTCGAATTCAGGATGGGTAACCTGTCAAGAGCCGAGCAATTGCTGCGCAGCGCATATGCATTGCGCAACGACCCTGAGATCGCCGTGCACCTGGGGGAAGTATTGTGGCAAAAAGGCGATCAAGCCGATGCCCGCAAATTGTGGGGTGAAGCCATGGCCAATGACCCGCAAAACGCTGCGTTGAAACACACCCTGGCCCGTCTGAACCTGAGCTTGTAGAGCCGTTGTCAGCTTGTATTCCTGCGTGGCTGGTCCACGCTGCCATTCTCTCTTCAAGGTTCTCCCCGTCATGAAAAATAGAGTCACACGCACTTGCGTACTGCTGCTGGCGGCGCTGCTGGCCGGTTGTTCGACGCTGATGGCGCCCTCGACACCGCCGTCGTCGACCCCGGTCGCGCCTTACCGCGATGCGATCGCACTGTCGGGCCGGATGGCCGTCAATTACCAGAAGGATGGCAGGAACGAGTCGTTGTCGGGCAAATTCAATTGGCAGCAAAGCGCCAATCGCACCGACGTCAGCCTGGCTTCGCCGCTGGGGCAGACCATCGCGCTGATCGAAGTCACGCCAGATGCTGCGCGGCTGACGCAAGGCAACCAGCCGGCGCGCGTTGCCGCCGATATCGATGCGCTCAGCGCACAGGCGCTGGGTTGGCACTTGCCGGTGTCGGGTTTGCGCCACTGGCTGCAAGGCTACGCGCTCAGCGCTGACGGCACCCGCTTTCGTGCCTCCCCCGAAAACAACAACGTCACCACGCGCGATGGCTGGCGTTTGCATTTCGTATCGTGGCAAGATGACGCCGCATCGGTGCCGCAGCCAAAAAGGATCGATGCCGAGCGCAGCACAGGCGACCAGGTCGCGCTGCGCATCGTCATCGATGGCCAGCCATGACGCTTGCATATCTGCGCGATTGCCCGGCTCCGGCCAAGCTCAATTTGTTCTTGCACGTCAACGGGCGCCGTCCGGATGGTTATCACCTGCTCCAAACAGCGTTCCAATTGGTCGCGCGCGGTGACGTGCTGCATTTCCAGTTGCGCGCCGACCATCAGATTTGCCGCAGCACCGATCTGGCCGGCGTGCCCGAAGCACAAGACCTTGTGATCCGCGCCGCCACGCTGCTGCAGGCGCAAGCGCTGCGTCGCAATGGCGTGCTGCCGCCCGGCGTCGATATTGCCGTCGACAAACACTTGCCGATGGGCGGTGGCCTCGGTGGCGGCTCGTCCGATGCCGCCACTACCCTGATGGCGCTCAACCGGCTGTGGCGGGTCGGCTTGACGCGCGCGCAATTGATGGCGCTCGGCTTGCCGCTGGGGGCCGATATTCCCTTTTTTATTTTTGGCGAAACGGCCTTTGCCGAAGGCGTGGGCGAGGATTTGCAGCCCGTTCAGGTGCCAGAATATTGGTATGTCGTTATCGAGCCTGGCGTCGCGGTTCCGACTGCACAGATTTTTTGTGCAGAAGGTTTGACAAGAAATACAAAACCGGTCAAAATAGCGGACTTTTCCAGCCACATGGCAAAGCAGCAAGCGAGCAATGTGGTGAGCATGTTTGGGATAAATAATTTGCAGCAAGTGGCCAGTCAGTTGTATCCGCCGGTAGCAGAAGCGGTAAAATGGCTGAGTACTTACGGTGATGCCAGGATGACTGGTTCGGGTGCATGCGTTTTTTGCGCCTTTCGCAGTGAGGATGAAGCCGACGCAGTACTTGGCGACATGCCAGTAAAATGGTCTGGATGGAAGGCGAAGTCACTAGCGCGGCATCCGATGTTGGAAATGTTGTAAATTAGAATAAAAAGATTTGGCTTTACGTGGCATTTGACGATAAAATACGCGTCAATGTAACGGCAAGCAGTTAGTTACGTAGGGGAATCGCCAAGTTGGTTAAGGCACCGGATTTTGATTCCGACATGCGAAGGTTCGAGTCCTTCTTCCCCTGCCATTCATTGTCATGAACTTGCAGGTCCTGCAAGTGAAGTCTGTCGATGCGAAGCAAGCGTCCAGTCATGACAAAACCCATGTGTCGGCTCATGCTGTTCACCCAAGCACATCGTCAAGTTGAACTCAGGTCCGACTGGCGAACTTTCAAAAAAATCTAAGACTTCATCTCGGGATACCCCAATGGCTTACGAAAACCTGATGGTTTTTACCGGCAACGCTAATCCAGCGTTGGCTGAAGGGGTTGCAAAAAATCTCGGCATTCCGCTTGGAAAAGCAAATGTCTCGCAATTCTCCGACGGCGAAGTGATGGTTGAAATTAATGAAAATGTCCGCGGCAAGGATGTTTTCGTTTTGCAATCGACGTGCGCGCCAACCAACGACAATCTGATGGAACTGATACTGATGGTCGATGCGCTCAAGCGCGCTTCCGCCGGTCGTATCACTGCGGCGATTCCATACTACGGTTATGCGCGCCAGGACCGGCGTCCGCGTTCGGCACGCGTTGCGATCTCGGCCAAGGTGGTGGCCAACATGCTGGTGGAAGCTGGCGTCGAGCGCGTACTGATCATGGACTTGCATGCGGACCAGATTCAAGGCTTCTTCGATATCCCGGTCGACAATATCTACGCGTCGCCGATCTTGCTGAGCGACTTGCAAAAGAAGAATTATCAGGATTTGCTGGTGGTCTCCCCGGATGTTGGCGGCGTCGTGCGTGCGCGTGCGCTGGCCAAGCGTCTGGGTTGCGATCTTGCCATCATCGACAAGCGGCGCCCAAAGGCGAATGTGTCGGAAGTGATGAACATCATCGGCGAAGTCGAAGGTCGCAATTGCGTGATCATGGATGACATGGTCGACACCGCCGGCACGCTGACCAAGGCTGCTGAAGTGCTGAAAGAGCGCGGTGCCAAGACGGTCGTTGCGTATTGCACGCACGCAGTGTTGTCCGGCCCGGCGATAGCGCGCATCGAGGCATCGCCGCTCGACGAACTTGTCGTGACCGATACGATTCCATTGTCGCCAGCCGGTCTCGCTTGCAGCAAGATTCGCCAGTTGACCGCTGCGCCTTTGCTGGCTGAAACTTTCAAGCGCATCGTCAAGGGCGAGTCGGTAATGTCGCTGTTTATCGACTAAATTCATCGACTGACGTCGTTGGCTGAGTGCATGGCGTGAGGCAGCGCCTGGCTCGGTCGAACAAATTCTTTCAGCGCCCCGGCAAGCATGCCGGGGCGCTTTCCGGTTTTAGCGCATATCGCCAAGGCGATGTGTGCCTTTTCAGAAGGCCCCTGGTCGCGGGGGCTTTCACAACGCAAGACTGCGGTCTTGTTTATTTTTGGAGCTTCAAAATGAAAGTTATCGCATTCACACGCACATTGCAGGGGACCGGAGCGAGCCGCCGCCTGCGTATTGCTGGTCAAACTCCAGGGATCATCTACGGCGGCACATCGGCGCCCGTGAACATCACGCTTGACCATAACGCGCTGTACCACGCGCTGAAAAAAGAAGTTTTCCACTCGTCGATTCTCGATATGGAAATCGATGGCGTTTCCCAGCCAGTGCTGCTGCGCGACTTCCAAGTCCACGCGTTCAAGCAATTGGTTCTGCACGCAGACTTCCAGCGCATCGACGCCAACCAGAAAATCAAGATGAAGGTCGCGCTGCACTTTGCCAACGCCGACGTTTCGCCTGCAGTCAAATTGCACGGCGCAACGATCAGCCACGTGATGACTGAAATCGAAGTATTGTGCCTGCCAGGAGACTTGCCTGAGTTCATCACCGTCGATCTGACGGAAGTCGATGTCGGTCACTCGATCCACATGGAAAACCTGGTGTTGCCAACCGGCGTCACCGTAGTCATGCATGGTACGAAACAAACCGTTGCTACCGCTTTGGTACCGGCTGGCCATATTTCGGCTGAAGCCGCTGCACCTGCCGACGCTGCTGCGCCTGCTGCAAAAGGCAAGTCATCGGCAAAGAAGTAATTGTTCGCATGACGTAGTCACGATGAAAAAACCCGCCTGGCGGGTTTTTTTTCGATCAGCGATTCGCAAACGCTCATATTCGGATGGGCCGCGGGCAACCGAATGTCGCGAACGATTTACAATACGTGCTTAACAGCAATCGAGCGACGCTCATTCATTTCTGCCGCATGGCAGGTCGCCGATCAATTTTAGGTTCGCATGTATAAAGTTGCCATTACGCCACAATGGGAAATCACCAATGAAGCCGATCCGTCGCTGGATATAGCCGTACTGCTGCAACTTTTGCTGGCGATACAGCGCAGCGGATCGATCTCGAAAGCGGCCATCGCAGCCGGACTATCCTATCGCCACGCCTGGGGCTTGCTGCGCACAGCGGAAATGTATTTTGGCGATGCGCTGATGGACAAGGGCAGGGGCCGCGGCACCAGTTTGACGCTGCTGGCTGAAAAATTGATCTGGGCCGAGCGCAGGGTTTCGGCCCGTTTGTCGCCGATATTGGAAAGCCTGTCGTCCGAACTTGAGCGCGAATTGAACCTGCTGGCGCCGGGCAAATCGAGCACGATACGCTTGCACGCCAGCCACGGTTTTGCGGTTGCCGCGCTGTTGGACGGGATCAACGGTGTCGGGCTGCCGGTGGACCTGAGCTACCGCAACAGCACGGATGCGGTTGCCGCGTTGTTGCAAGGGGAATGCGATCTGGCCGGATTCCACGTGCCTCTGGGCGAGTTTGAACCGCCGGCCGTGGCGCTGTATGCACAGTGGCTCGATTCAGACACGCATTGCCTGATCCACTTGGCCGTGCGCGAGCAAGGATTGATCGTAGCGGCCGGCAATCCGCAGCGCATCGTCGGCTTGCAAGACCTGACCAAGGGCGGCGTGCGTTTCGTTAACCGCCAGGTCGGGTCGGGTACGCGCATGCTGTTCGATCTGATGCTGGCAGGTGCAGCGCTGACGCCTGGTGCAATCTCTGGCTATGAAAACGCCGAATTCACGCACGCCGCAGTCGCTGCCTATATCGCCAGCGGCATGGCCGACGTCGGCCTGGGTTTGCAAGCGGCCGCGCAGCGCTTCGGACTCGATTTCATCGCGCTGGCGCGTGAACGTTATTTTTTGGCACTGCCGGTGGCCGCGCTGGAAGACCCGTTGATCCGGCAAGTGATCGCGATGCTGCAGTCCGCCTCGTTTCGCGCAACGGTGGACGCACTGGCCGGATACGACGCAACCGACACTGGCAAGATCGTGTCGCTGGCGGACGTGTTCGGGACCATCAAGCCCAAGTCGAAGCCGAAGCCGAAGCCGAAGCCGAAGCTGAAACCGAAGCTCTCGCAGCGTCCCATCCGGGGCTGACGCGGCGCTGCCATCGGGGCCCGCACACAGGTTTTTTTGGCGGCGCGCCGATTGTCCGCGATAATCACGGTTTTCCTTATTTTTGGAACAGCATGTCAATACGCCTTATCGTCGGCCTCGGCAACCCGGGTCCCGAATACGAACAAACACGCCACAATGCCGGTTTCTGGCTTCTGGATAATCTGGCCAGCAGCTTGCCCGGCACCCGCCTGCAGCGCGAGTCGCGCTTTCAGGCCATGCTGGCCAAAGGTGTCATCGCCGGCAATGACGTGTGGCTGCTGACGCCGCAAACGTTCATGAACCGGTCCGGCCAGTCAGTCGGTGCGCTGGCCCGCTTTTACAAGGTCGCGCCGGAAGAAGTGCTGGTCGTGCATGATGAACTCGACATGGCGCCCGGCGTTTGCAAGATGAAAAAAGGCGGCTCCGCAGGCGGGCACAATGGCTTGAAGGACATCACCGCGGCGCTGGGCACGCAGGAATACTGGCGCATGCGGATCGGCATCGGCCATCCGCGTACGCAAAGTTCGCAGCAGGCGGTGGCGGACTATGTGCTGCACCGTCCGCGCAAGGAAGAGCAAGTCTTGATTGAGGAAGCGATCGACAAAGGTTTGCGCGTGTTGCCGCTGCTGTGCGAAGGCAAGTTCGATGCCGCGATGCTGCAACTGCACACCGCATAGGCGCTGTCAGCGCACGCTGATCCGGCTGTCCAGGTCATGCATGACCTGAGCTAGCAGCGCTTGCAAGGCTGGCCAGTCGGACGCTGCGCACGGCACAGCGAGGGGGCTGAAGCGGAGGTGGCGCCGCACCGTGACGGTATTGCCGCTGCGCGCATAATGGACCCGGTAAGTTAGCGTGCTGCCTTGCAGGGCCAGATTTTTCGGCAGCGCCAGGATGTCGATGCCGGGCGCAAATGTGAAACGGGTCTCGTCCCGGCTGTCGACGCCATGGCAAACGAAGGCCTGGGTGCGCTGTTTTTCGCGTGCCAGTGCGTGGGCAAATTCCGCAATGCCACCCCATGCATTGAACGATGTCGCGATGCCGGTCGGACCCGGAAAATGGGTGAAGTTCTCGCTGATGCCGGCAAATGCCATCTGGTACCGCTCGCCGCTGCCATCTTGCTGGCCCGCATCGAACACGCCATCGCCGCGCTGGCCGATGTCAGCGAGCATGCGTGTAACGAAGCTCTCGCGCTCCGATTGCTTCGTTGCGCGGATCGCTTGCCGGTACGACTCGGCCAGCGCGCCAGCGGCGGTCTTGACGACCCGGAACCGGCTGCGCCCGCTGTTGCCGACATCGAACTCGATGCGATTGCTGATCTGTTCGTGCTGCGAGGAGGGCAGCGCAGCCACGCGCCCCGATGGTATCAGCAACACCGGCTTGCCCATCAGCTGTGGCGGCAAATAGCCGGGCGCAGTAGCAGCGGAGGTCGGGTCGAGGAACAGATCGAGGCTGGGCACGTAAGTGATCATGTGGTTCAGGATGCCCAGCGTCGGCGTGCGCGGCAAGTGATAGGCATTATCGCCATTGACCAGCGCAGCGCTGCTGACGATGCCGATCGATTCCAGCAGCGCTCCCAGCAGCGTGGCGTGATTCTCGCCATCGCCTTCACGCGCGGTCAGCACCGCCCCGGCAGCAAGTGGCAGCGCGCTGCCCAGGCCGACCGGGATGGCCACATGGCCAATGTTGTTGCGCACCCAGCTGGCCAGCGCCAACACTTTGCTGCGCGCGTCAGGCAAGCTTGCCGTCAAACGCAGTGCCAGGCGCCTGATGTGCGGTGTCGGCGCCGACTTGCCCCTGGCGCGCGCGTGCAATGCCAGCGCAAAAGCGCCATAGTTGGCAAAGGTCGACACGGCCAGGCGCTTGCCGTAATCGAGGTAACTGACCGATTGCGCCTCGATCCGATCGTTCGGCCCGGCCATGTATTGCCACTGGTAGCGCAAGCGTCCCGGCGCGCTGGCGATGGGTTGGGCTACGAAGCTGA
>JBLHNV010000012.1:0-19798 GCA_047623125.1 Janthinobacterium sp.
TTTTGCCAGCGTGCGCGAATCACTGGGCACTTCCGAAGAGGCTTTGATACTGCCAGCACACGCCTCACTGGCCACCGTCGGCGATCTGCGCGTCTTCCTGGCCGCGCGCGGCGGCGTCTGGGCCGCGGCTTTGAGCGATACCCGCGTACTGCGCACCGCCCTCAATCAAGTCATGTGCAGTGCCGATGCGGCATTGTTTGACGGCTGCGAAGTGGCGTTCTTTCCACCCGTGACGGGTGGCTGAACTGCCGGCCACTGAGCGCGGCTCCGGACTGCGGGTGGCCATCATCGGTGGCGGTCCAGCCGGTCTGATGGCGGCCGAGACGCTGGCACAAGGTGCTGCTACGCTGCAGAGGGCGCAGCCAATTGCGCTGCACATCGACCTGTATGACGCGATGGCGTCGGTCGGGCGCAAATTCCTGCTCGCTGGGCGCGGCGGCATGAACATCACGCATGCGGAACCGCTGACCGACTTCGCCAACCGCTATGGGGCGCGTACGCCGCAGTTGCTGCCCATGCTGGAAGAATTTGGTCCCGACCAGGTGCGCGCATGGGTGCACGATCTGGGTGTGGATACGTTCGTTGGCACCTCGATGCGCGTGTTTCCGGCCGACATGAAGGCGGCGCCCTTGCTGCGTGCATGGCTGCATCGCTTGCGCGCAGCGGGCGTGCATTTTCACATGCGCCACCGCTGGACGGGCTGGCAAGGTCATAAGCAAGCAGACGGTACAGATGCAGATGGCGCAGGTGCAAATAGCAAAGAACCAGCGAAGGAAGGGACAGACCAGGTAGCGAAGGCGCTGGTGTTTGCCACGCCGGACGGCCCGCTCACGGTGCAAGCCGACGCCGTCATTCTGGCGCTGGGCGGTGGCAGCTGGGCCAGGCTGGGATCGAACGGCGCCTGGGTGCCGTTGCTGGCGCAGCGCGGCGTGCAGGTGTCGCCTTTGGTCGCTGCCAATTGCGGCTTCGATGTCGGCTGGAGCACGCATTTCAGCAGTCGTTACGCAGGCCATCCCTTGACGACCGTCGCGATCAACTACACGGCTCTGGACGGCAAACCGGCGCGCAAGCAAGGCCAGTTCGTGGTGACGGCCGGCGGCGTCGAGGGCAGCCTGATCTACGCGCTATCGAGCTTGTTGCGCGGCCAGATTGCAAAGGATGGCAGTGCGCTGATCCATCTCGACTTGCTGCCCGACTTCAGCTTGCAGCGCGTTACCGATGAAGTTCGCCGGCCGCGGGGTGCGCGCTCGCTAGCGAGCCATTTGCAAAGCCGTCTCGGCATCAGCGGCGTCAAATCGGGCTTGCTGCGCGAATGCCTGGATGCTGCCGGTTCTGCCGATTTTGCCGTGCACTCTGCCGATCCTGTACTGCTGGCGCAATCGATCAAGATGCTGCCGCTGCGCCTTAGCGCGCCGCGCCCGATCGACGAGGCCATCAGCAGCGCCGGCGGCATCACCTTCGAGTCGATGCAAGGGGCGATGCTCAGCGCGCTGCCAGGGGTGTTCGCCGCTGGCGAGATGCTGGACTGGGAAGCGCCCACCGGCGGTTATCTGCTGACCGCGTGCCTGGCCAGCGGCCGCGCAGCCGGCGCCGATACGCTGCAATGGCTGCAGGGGCAGGGGCAGGGGCAGGGGCAGGTATAGCGCTCTGGCTTGACTGGTTCAATCGGGCGCCGCATCTTCGCCCTCATCTTTTGATGCAATTCAAACTGTGCGCCACAGGCCGGCAGCGGCCTGTACGCCGCTGCGGATCGCCGCTTCGATCGTTGCCGGGTAATCGCTCGCGGTGTAATCTCCGGCCAGCGCCAGACCTGACCAGCCGGTGGCGTTGCCCGGGCGCACCAGGGCGGCAGTACAGGCAAACGTGGCGCGCTTTTCGTTGATGACTTGCACCCACAGCGGATGTTCCAGCACCGGGCGCCGCAACACGCCAGCGAGCTGACGTGCGATGGTTTGCGCCAGCAGCGCCCGATCCAGGCTGGCGCAAGCGCCCGATGCACTGACGATGACGGCCAGCAAACCCTTTGATGCGTCATCGAGATGACCCCGGTCGAACACGAACTGGCCCCAATGGCCCAACTCAGGGTCGTCTTGCAGCGCAAAAAAAGCCCGCTCCAGCCTGACGTCGGCACCATATTGCAAGTAGCAAGTCGTGATCGCTTCCATCTCCAGGGCATCGATTTGCATGACAACTTGCGCGCGCAGTTGCTCATCGGTTTGCGCTGCATCGGCCGAGGATGCGGCGACAGGTCCCGCTGCCGGCTTTGCCTGCGCATCGAACACCGTTCTCGCCTGGCCTGACGGGGCTTCGATGCGGCCCAGCAGCGTGGCAGCCTGGCGGCAATTGCTCGCCAGTACAACGCCATCGAAGCCAGCGCTGCGTTCACCGTTTGCGTCAGCGCCGACGGTGAGGTGCCAACGCTGGTTCGCGTCCGGTTGCAAGCAAGTTATCTGGGCCCCGGTCCTGACCTCGCCGCCATGGCGTTCAACGAATGCAGCCGCGCTGACCGGAAACAGCGTGCTCAAGTCCATCCTGGGTATCAGCATGTCCGATGCTGCCCGCTTCGCGCCCAGGCTGTCGCGCAGCACATTCAGGAATACCTTGGCCGAAGCGCGTTCAAGCGGCGTGTTCAGCGCGGCCAGGCATAGCGGGCGCCACATCAACTTGATCATGCGCTCGCTCTGGTCCCAGCGCTGCAGCAATTGTGCGACGCTGCAATCGACATTGAGTTGCCAACCCATCCAGCGCGCCGTGCTGGAAAAGCGCGCCAGCGACATTTTATCGGCCATGTCCAGCCCCTTGCTGCCCAGCAGCGCGCCCACCAGATGCAGCGGCGCCGGCAGGCGGGGGGCAACGAAGTCCATGCCGCCCGAGTCGGGCGGGTAGCGCATTTGCAACGGCAGCCTGAGAAATGCTTGGCGGTGATCGATGCCAACGCGTGCCAGCAGCCGCAAGGTGTCGCCATAGGCGCCCAGCAATATGTGTTGACCATTGTCGAGCGTGCGCGCCCCGCCATTGACGGCCCGTGCCCGCCCGCCAAGGGTGCGCGAAGCTTCAAACAGGGTCACCTTGTGCCCGGCACTGGCCAGTTCGACTGCAGCTGCGCAACCGGCCCAGCCGCCACCGATGACGGCCACTGCAGCGCTGCTGCGGGCGCCGGATTTGAAGCCTAAGCCCGCCCGCAACTTGCCGATGGCGCCCTTGAACACGCTAGCCACGAATATAGGTTTTCCAGGCCAGCCACAATTTGCGGATCGGCGTCAGCGAGATGCGTTGCTTGAGCACGTGGAAACCGTCGCGCTCGACTTCGTTTAGCAAGGTGCGGTAAATTGCCGCCATCATCAATCCGGGCCGCTGCGCGCGTCGGTCTTCGCGCGGCAGCAAAGCCATTGCCTCGTCGTACGCCGTTTGCGCGCGCGCTACCTGAAAGCGCATCAGGTTTTCAAACTTGTCGCTGTGGCGGGCATTGAGCAAATCGGCTGCGGTCACGCCAAACTGCTGCAACTCACTGATAGGCAGGTAAATCCTGCCCTTGCGCGCATCTTCGCCGACATCGCGGATGATGTTGGTCAACTGGAATGCATGACCCAGTTTCTCGGCATACAGCAAGGTTTCCGGCCTGGTCGAGCCGAAGATGCTGGCCGACAAGATACCGACCACGCTGGCCACATGCCAGCAATAGCTGCGCAGCGCCGGGTAGTCGAGGTAGCGGGTCTGGTCCAGATCCATTTCCATGCCATCGATGATCGCTTGCAGGTGGCGCTGCTCCAACTGGTAAATGGCCAGGTGCGGTTGCAATGCCAGCATCACCGGATGGCTGGGCTTGGCCTCGAACATGGCGGCGACCTCGCCGCGCCACCAGGCAAGTTTGGTGCGGGCGATGCCCTGGTCAGTACACTCATCGACGGTGTCGTCGACTTCGCGGCAAAACGCATACAGTGCGGTGATGGCGCGGCGCCGCTCTGGCGGCAGGAACAAAAAGCTGTAGTAGAAACTGGAACCGCTTTGAACGGTTTTTTGCTGGCAGTAAGCGTCTGGAGACATGGTCGCTAGGGTTGCAGATCGAAGCCGCTATTCTAGCAAGTATCCGCTGCGCGCTGGCCCCTTACTGTGCTTCACTACTGGCCAAGGTGCTGCCGCATGCGTCATTGCGCGTGCCACGGCGGTGCTGTTACATGCGCAGCGCGCGCCACAGCATGACAATCCAGTCGCGCAACCGCAGCTGAGGGCGGCGCGTGAAGACATCGTCGTCAAGCGCGGCGATCCGGTCCAGTATGCGCAAGCCGCCTTGCACCACGAGGCGCAGTTCCCAGCCGATGCGGCCCGGCAAGCGCCGCGCCAAAGGGCTGCCTGACAACATCAATGTACGCGCCCGGGCAATTTCAAATGTCATCAACGCGTGCCATGGAGCATCGACTAGGCCCAGTGCCAAAGCTTGCGGTGTCACGCCAAAACGGGCCAAGTCGTCCAGTGGCAGGTAAATCCGCTCTTTCTTGATATCAATGGCGACGTCTTGCAAAAAATTAATCAATTGCAATGCCGAACAAATCGCATCCGAATCGCGCACATTGCGCTCGTCTGCCGCCCGATACAGTGTCAGCATCAAGCGGCCGACCGGATTGGCCGAGCGCCGGCAATAATCGAGCAGCAAATCGAAGTTGGCATAGCGGGACGTGACGACATCTTGTTTGAAAGCGCACAGCAAGTCGTAAAACGGCGCCATCGGCAGCGCAAATTGTGCGATTACGTCAGCGAGGCGCACGAACATGGCATCGTCAGCCGGTTCGCCCCGTGCAATGCAGTCCAGTTGCGCTTCATAGGCTGCCAGCGCAGCGAGCCGCTCGGCCGCGCTGGCATCGCCTTCATCGGCCAGGTCATCGGCGCTGCGGGCAAAGGCATAGATCGCTTCGACTGCCGGCACCAGACGCCTGGGCAGCAATACCGAAGCGACGGGAAAATTTTCGTAGTGATTGACTGGCATCGGAACCGCGGGTGGTGATGTAGCCCCGGATAGTAAAGGAAACCCCGAAAAAATACCGAAAAAACGCGGCAGTGCCATTCAAAACTGTGATCCGGGCTCTGGAGCGCGCTTGCAGGCCAAATAAGCAGTGCGTTCCAGCCTGAATTAGGGCAAAGTAAGTGCTCAGCCAAAAAACGCGGCATTGCGCTGGAAATTCCAGTAAAATACTTTGCTTAAGTTGATTATCACTGACAAAGGCAGGTAGCAGCAACCGTCCAAAACACGGAGTTCATTTGCCTTTGTGTGAAACACGGTCGATCCCCTGCGGTAGCGGGGAAGGCCGAATGCACATTCCCGCGAGGATGGCGAAATTGGTAGACGCACCAGGTTTAGGTCCTGACGCCAGCAATGGTGTGGGGGTTCGAGTCCCCCTCCTCGCACCAACAGTATTCTATTTTTTTGGACGATTTTTTACATGGCAACTGCAGTCGAAACCTTGGACAAACTAGAACGTCGTATCACGATCTCATTTCCGCTGACCGATGTCCGCACTGAAGTCGAAAAGCGCCTGAAAGTACAGGCTCGCACGGCCAAGGCACCGGGCTTTCGTCCGGGCAAAGTGCCAATGAAAATGGTCGCGGCACAATACGGTTATCAGATCGAAACCGAAGTATTGAACGATAAGGTTGGTCGCGCATTCAACGATGCCGCCAACGAAAACAACTTGCGCGTTGCCGGTTACCCGAACATCGCACCGAAGGAAGACAACGCCGAAGGTGAGCTGGCATTCGACGCCACTTTTGAAGTCTATCCGGAAGTCGTTATCGGCGAACTCGCTGGCGTTGAAATCGACACTGTCGAAGCGCACGTGTCGGATGCCGAAATCGACAAGACCATCGATATCTTGCGCAAGCAGCGCGTGCACTACCACACCAAAGGTGAGGCTGGCGAGCATGGCGACGGCGGCCCGGAGCAAAGCGCGCAAAACGAGGATCGCGTCACTGTCGACTTCACCGGTTCCATCGACGATGTCGAATTTGCGGGCGGAAAAGCAGATGACTATGCTTTCGTGCTCGGCGAAGGACGCATGTTGCCCGAGTTCGAACAAGCCACGATCGGCTTGATCGTCGGTGCATCAAAAACGTTCTCGTTGGCATTTCCTGAGGATTACCACGGCAAGGATGTCGCAGGTAAAACGGCCTCATTCACGATCACGCTGAAAAAACTGGAATGGGCGCACTTGCCCGAAGTCGATGGCGAATTCGCCAAATCGCTCGGCGTGCTGGACGGCGACCTGGCAAAAATGCGCGAAGACATCAAAGTCAATCTGGAGCGTGAAGTTGCCGGACGCGTCAAGGCGCGCAACAAAGAAGGCGTGATGGATGCGCTGGTCAAGGTTGCCGTGCTCGATGTGCCAAAAGCACTGGTCGCACAGGACTCCGAACGCCTCGCCGAACTGACGCGTGAAGACATGGCGCAGCGCGGCATGAACGTCAAGGATGTTCCTTTCCCACCGGAACTGTTCGCTGAAAAAGCCGAGCGTCGCGTACGTCTGGGTTTGATTTTGTCACAATTGGTCACCAGCCACAATTTGCAGGCGACAGTTGAGCAAGTGAAGGCCCAGGTCGACAATTTTGCGCAAAGCTATGAAGACCCGAGTGAGGTGCTGAAGTACTACTACAGCGACCGTAATCGCCTCGCTGAAGTGGAAGCCCTTGTATTGGAAGAAAACGTCGTCAACTACGTATTGAGCTTGGCCAAAGCAACGTCGAAATTGGTTCCGTTCGACGAATTGATGGGCAATAACCAACAAGCGTAATCTCCCCTTCACTGCACAACTTTCACGGCGCAGTTTGCATGGCGTATGCGTCGTGTAAATTGCCATTCAAGGGAAAAAAATGACAGGTATGAACCGAAATCCGGCGCTGGATGCTGAAATGCTTGGCCTGGTGCCGATGGTAGTAGAGCAAAGCGGTCGCGGCGAACGCTCTTATGATATTTACTCGCGCTTGTTGAAAGAGCGCGTGATCTTCATGGTCGGCCCCGTGCACGACCAGATGGCAAACTTGATCGTTGCCCAGTTGCTGTTCCTGGAAAGCGAAAATCCGGACAAGGATATCTCGCTCTACATCAACTCGCCGGGCGGCTCGGTATCGGCTGGCATGGCGATTTTCGATACGATGCAGTTCATCAAGCCGGACGTGTCCACATTGTGCACCGGCATGGCTGCGTCGATGGGGGCTTTTCTGCTGGCCGCCGGCGCGAAAGGCAAGCGTTTTTCGTTGCCCAATTCGCGCATCATGATACATCAGCCATCAGGCGGCTCCCAGGGCCAGGCTTCCGATATCGAAATTCAAGCGCGCGAAATTTTATATCTGCGCTCGCGTTTGAACGGCATCCTCGCCGAACGTACCGGTCAAACTGTTGAGCAAATTGCCAAGGATACGGACCGTGACCGCTTCATGTCGGCCGATGAGTCGGCAGAATATGGCTTGATCGATAAAGTACTCACCAGTCGCGGTTGATCACTGCGATGCCTGGTTATTTCTGAGTAGCCACGCTTGATGTGTGCCAACCGGTATTGTTAAAGAACGCCCGGACGATTGAACGTTCGGGCGTTTCGCTTTCATTTCGGTTAGCATAGGGTCTGTACGCAATCGTCTATAGTCCGATTCTGCAATATTGTTAATGCACTTCCAACCAAAGCAGCCCCATGTCAGAAAAAAAATCCTCCAGCGGCGAAAAATTACTGTACTGCTCGTTTTGCGGCAAGAGCCAGCACGAAGTAAAAAAGCTCATCGCCGGTCCTTCCGTATTCATTTGCGATGAGTGCATCGACCTGTGCAACGACATCATCCGCGACGAGACGTCCGGTCTGGAGTCAGTTGCCGGTGCCAAGTCGGAACTGCCGACCCCGCATGAAATTGCTGAGTTGCTGGATCAGTATGTGATCGGTCAGAAAACGGCCAAGCGGATTTTATCCGTCGCCGTCTACAACCATTACAAGCGCCTCAAGCACCTGGGTAAGAAAGACGACATCGAACTGGCCAAGAGCAATATTTTGCTGGTTGGCCCGACCGGTTCGGGTAAGACACTGCTGGCGCAGACGCTCGCACGGATGCTCAACGTACCGTTCGTGATCGCCGACGCGACCACGCTGACCGAAGCTGGCTATGTCGGTGAGGATGTTGAAAACATCATCCAGAAGCTGCTGCAAAGTTGTAATTACGACGTCGACAAGGCGCAGCGCGGCATCGTCTACATCGATGAGATCGACAAGATTACGCGCAAGTCGGACAATCCATCGATTACCCGCGACGTGTCGGGCGAAGGCGTGCAACAAGCGCTGCTCAAGCTGATCGAAGGCACGATGGCGTCGGTGCCACCGCAAGGCGGGCGCAAGCATCCTAACCAGGATTTTGTCCAGATCGACACCACTAACATCATGTTCATTTGTGGCGGTGCGTTCGACGGCCTGGTGAAGATCATTTCGAATCGCTCAGAAAAGAGCGGCATCGGTTTTTCCGCTTCGGTCAAGAGCAAAAGCGAGCGCACCAGCAACGATGTTCTGCTCGAAGCAGAACCGGAAGATTTGATCAAGTTTGGCCTGATTCCTGAACTGGTGGGTCGCTTGCCGGTCGTCGCGACGTTGAGCGAGTTGACGGAAGATGCGCTGATCCAGATTCTGACCGAACCGAAGAATGCGCTGCTCAAGCAATACTCCAAATTGCTGGAGATGGAAGGGGCAGAATTGGAAATTCGCCCGGCCGGTCTGCATGCGATCGCAAAAAAAGCATTGGCGCGCAAGACAGGTGCGCGTGGTTTGCGCTCGATACTGGAACATGCTTTGCTGGACGTGATGTATGAATTGCCAAGCCAGCAAAATGTTATCAAGGTAGTCATCGACGAAAACACAATCAACAACGGTGCAAAACCATTGTTGATTTATGAAGAACCGGCAAAAGTATCCGGAGAAAATTGACTCGGCCTGCACGATTGGATAAAAATGTTATGCTACGCAGTATCGCAAGCGGTACAATTTAGACCAATATAATAAGCCAGGCTTCATACGGAAAGCCACGTCGGGTAAAACTACCGCACGTGGCTTTTTGCTTGGCGTTATAGATCACCTAGAGTCACTCTGGTCAGATTTTCTTCTCTGGAATTAAATCTTTTGGCCGGTCTTGTGTTTTGGCAGCGAGTGCCAACATTATGAATATGCTCTCTATAAGGTACGCCATGACAACATCCAAATTAACTGAGCAAACTCAACTGCCGTTATTGCCACTGCGGGACGTTGTCGTTTTCCCGCATATGGTGATACCGCTGTTTGTCGGACGCCCAAAATCGATCAAGGCACTTGAAGCGGCAATGGAGCAGGGCAAGAGCATCATGCTTGCTGCTCAAAAAGCTGCCGCCAAGGATGAGCCTTCGGCTTCAGACATCTATGAAATCGGCTGCGTCGCCAATATTTTGCAGATGCTGAAACTGCCTGATGGCACCGTCAAGGTGCTGGTCGAAGGCTCACAACGCGCCCGGATCACGCACATCAGTGATTCATCCACCCATTTTATCGCCGATCTGACGCCGCTCGAATCCGAGACTGGCGACGAATCTGAAGTTGAAGCGATGCGCCGCACGATCGTTCAGCAGTTCGATCAGTACGTTAAATTGAACAAGAAAATTCCACCGGAAATCTTGGCATCGCTGTCGGGCATCGACGACGCTGGTCGCCTTGCCGACACGGTCGCAGCTCATCTGCCATTGAAGCTGGAACAAAAGCAAGTGATCCTGGAAATCTTCAATGTTGCCAAGCGCTTGGAGCATTTGCTTGGGCAACTCGAAGGTGAACTTGATATCTTGCAAGTGGAAAAACGCATCCGTGGCCGCGTCAAGCGCCAGATGGAAAAATCCCAGCGCGAATATTATCTGAACGAGCAGGTCAAGGCGATCCAGAAAGAGTTGGGCGAGGGCGAAGAGGGCGCCGATCTCGACGAGCTTGAGAAAAAAGTCGTTGCGGCAAAAATGCCGAAGGAAGCCCTGGACAAGGCTACTAGCGAACTGAAGAAGCTGAAGCTGATGTCGCCGATGTCGGCTGAAGCGACCGTGGTGCGCAATTACATCGACACGCTGGTCGGTTTGCCGTGGAAAAAGAAATCGAAGGTCAATAATGACCTCACTAATGCCGAAAAAGTACTGGAAAGCGATCACTACGGCCTCGACAAGGTCAAGGAACGGATACTGGAGTACCTCGCAGTGCAACAGCGCGTCGACAAGCTGAAGGCGCCTATCTTGTGCTTCGTCGGTCCTCCTGGCGTCGGCAAGACTTCACTCGGGCAATCGATCGCCCGCGCCACGAATCGCAAATTCGTCCGCATGGCCTTGGGTGGCGTGCGTGATGAAGCCGAGATTCGCGGTCATCGCCGCACCTATATCGGCTCCATGCCGGGCAAGATATTGCAATCGCTGGCCAAGGCCGGCGTGCGCAACCCCTTGTTCTTGCTCGATGAAGTCGACAAGATGGGCGCGGATTTCCGCGGCGATCCTTCGTCTGCGCTGCTTGAGGTGCTCGATCCGGAGCAGAATCACACGTTCTCCGACCATTACATCGAAGTCGATTTCGATTTGTCCGATGTGATGTTTGTGGCAACGTCGAATTCGTACAACATTCCACCGGCGCTGCTGGACCGGATGGAAGTGATACGACTGTCCGGTTACACGGAAGATGAAAAAACCAATATTGCACAGCGCTATCTGCTGCCAAAGCAGATCAAGAACAATGGTCTGAAGGAAGAGGAAATCACGATTGCCGAATCGGCGCTGCGCGACATCATTCGTTACTACACGCGCGAGGCTGGCGTGCGCTCGCTGGAACGCGAAATTTCGAAAATCTGCCGCAAGGTGGTCAAGATGCTGCTGCTGAAAAAGCAGGAGAAAAGAGTCATCGTCAGCGCAAGGAACATCGACAAGTTTCTCGGTGTGCGTCGCTTCGACTACGGCGTGGCTGAAAAAGAAAACCAGGTTGGCCAGGTCGTCGGCCTGGCATGGACCGAAGTGGGCGGCGAATTGCTGACCATCGAAGCGGTGGCGATGCCTGGCAAGGGCAATGTCATTCGCACCGGTACTTTGGGCGATGTGATGAAAGAGTCGATCGAAGCGGCGCGTACCGTGGTGCGTAGTCGTGCTGCTCGCCTGGGCATCAAGCCCGAAGTGTTCGAGAAGAGCGATATCCATATCCACGTCCCGGAAGGTGCAACGCCGAAAGACGGTCCATCGGCAGGTGTGGGGATGACCTTGGCGATGGTGTCGGTATTTACCGGCATTCCGGTGCGCGCCGATGTGGCAATGACTGGCGAAATCACGCTGCGCGGCGAAGTGTTGCCTATCGGCGGATTGAAAGAGAAGTTGCTGGCGGCGCATCGCGGCGGGATCAAGGTCGTACTGATTCCTGAGCAAAACGTCAAGGATCTGGCCGAGATTCCTGATAACGTCAAGAACAAGCTTGAAATCGTGCCGGTACGCTGGATCGACAAGGTGCTTGAGATCGCGCTTGAGCGCCAACCGGTTGCCCTGACCGAGGCTGCTCTGGCAGAGCCTGTTGCTGCCGCAGCAGCCAAGACGGATGGTCAGTCCGAGGCAGTCAAGCACTGATTTGCCTCGCTCTTGCCAAACTTAAGCAAGCGCTCTGGTAGCGCTTCAAACAAGCGCTCTGGTAGCGCTTGTTTGTTATTGGTCGGTGCGGCGCTTGACACAATCGATGCGGCGCCTGTTTAATACGGCTGCAGAACTTTCTGCTTCGCCTTGATGACTGTTCGGCCAGTCGACGAGCGATATTAACTTTTGTAATTAGGATGCCAGTGAACAAGACTGAATTGATCGACCAAATTGCGTTGAACGCCGACCTGTCGAAAGCAGCAGCGGCACGCGCGCTCGATGCGATGCTGGAAGCGGTGACAACGACATTGAAAAAAGACGGTAGTGTGACCCTGGTCGGCTTCGGCACATTTTCAGTAAGTCAGCGTGCCGAGCGTACCGGGCGCAATCCCCGCACGAACGAAGAGATTAAAATTGCCGCAGCAAGAGTGCCGAAATTTAAAGCTGGCAAAGGACTCAAAGATGCTGTAAACTAATGGACTTCAAGTGTGGTGACAAACACTTGGATGTCTGGTCAAACAGTTTGTCGCTGCGCTCTTTTGACGTGGCATCAGCAAACTTGCAGTAGCGTGGAATGCCATTATTCCGTTCTGATGCAGCTAGATAGTGCAATGAAAGTATTTTAGGAGTGGTAGTTCAGTTGGTTAGAATGCCGGCCTGTCACGTCGGAGGTCGCGGGTTCGAGTCCCGTCCGCTCCGCCAAGAATACGAACAAGTAACAAAGTAAGGAGTGGTAGTTCAGTTGGTTAGAATGCCGGCCTGTCACGTCGGAGGTCGCGGGTTCGAGTCCCGTCCGCTCCGCCAGATCAAGATGCCCCTGTAGCTCAATGAGCTACAGGGGTTTTTCTTTTTTGTCTGTCAACTTCGCAATGCCTTGCGTTAACGCGACGCTCCGACCTGTTTGCCATGGGGTGGCGGGCAAATGATTTACGCTTGCCATCGTGGGAGTGCCATTGTAAAATCTGTTGAAGGCAGCAGAGGCATTTTTCTGGTATTGTCGCAGCCAAGTCATCGAATCTTCAGCAAAGCGGACTCTGTTTCCGCGCTCCAGTCCATGCCGCCGTAACAACAAAAGGCGAACTCTCGTTCGCCTTTTGTTGTTACGTGCCAGCCCCCTAATCCTTTTAATCCGAATTGGCTGACCATGTTTGAATTTATTCGCACCCATCGACGTCTGACGATGTTTTTACTGATGTTGATTGTCGTTCCTTCTTTTGCTCTTGTGGGCATCAGTGGCTATCAGAATTCCAATGACGCCAGCACGATCGCCAAGGTAGGGGGGGTGGCCATTACACAGCAGCAATGGGAACAAGCGCAGCGTCAACAAATGGACCGCTATCGTCAAATTCTGGGTGAACGGTTCGATCAGAAAATGTTTGATACCGCTGAAGTCAAGCAAAGCATCTTCGACAATCTGGTCGCCGAACGGGCGCTTGGAATAGAAGCGGTACGCCAGAAACTGACGGTCAGCGACCAGGCCTTGCAAGCAGAAATTTCCCAGATTCCTGGTCTGGTGACTGCCGATGGCAAGTTTGATTTTGATCGCTACAAAGGGTTGCTTGCGGCGCAAGGAATGACACCGGAAATGTACGATGCGCGGCTGCGCCGGGATATGGCAATGCAGCAACTGAGCGCGGCCATCCAGACGACGGCGTTCACGCCACGGACGGTAACGAGCCGCTTATCAGACATCCGCGACCAAGAGCGGGAAGTGCAGGAATTGATGTTTCCAGTTGAGCAATTCGTGTCACAGGTAAAAGTAAGCGACGCCATGGTCAAGGACTTTTATGACAAGAATGGCAAACTGTTTGAAATTGCCGAGCAAGTCAAGATTGAATACGTGATTCTGAACAGTGCCACTGTCGGTGATCAGGTCAGCGTCAGCGATGCCGATGTCAGCCAATATTACGATGAAAACCAGCAACGGTTCACGACCGACGAAACGCGTCGCGTGAGTCATATCCTGGTCACTGTCAAAAAAGACGCAAGTGCCGCCGAAAAGACCGCTGCAAAAGCACAAGCAGAGTCGATCCTGGCCGAAGTGCGCAAGGCACCAGCTGACTTTGCCAAGATTGCCAAGGCAAAATCGCAAGACCCTGCGTCGGCCGAACTCGGTGGTGACCTTAATGTCATGCAAAAGGGGTCACTGCCGAAGGCGATGGAAGACGTCGCCTATGGCTTGGCGCTGGGACAGATCAGCGATCTGGTCGTATCGGATTTCGGTTTTCATATTTTGACTATTACCGCACTCAAACCTGCTACCGTGCAGCCGCTGCAAGACGTCAAAGCTCAGATCGCTGTCGACCTGAAGGCGCAAAAAGCAGCCAAGAAGTACTCCGAATCGGTAGAGCTGTTTACCAATACCGTCTACGAGCAATCGGACAGTTTGAAGCCGGTTGCTGACAAGCTCAAGCTGAAGGTTGAGACAGCCGCCAACTTGTCGCGCACACCATTGCCAGGACTGGGTGCGGCTCCTTATAACAACGCCAAGTTCTTGCAAGCGATATTTTCCGATGAGGCCTTGAAAAACAAGCGCAACACCGAAGCGGTTGAAGTAGCGCCAAATACCTTGATCTCTGGTCGTGTGGTTGAATTCAAACCGGTCAGCAAGCGTCCATTGTCTGAAGTCGATACGGCGATACGCCAATCGGTTACGCAAGTCGAAGCGCTCAAGCTGGCCAAGAATGCCGGCGAAGCCAAACTGACTGCACTGAGGGATGCTGCGGCCGGCGATGTGTCCGGTTTCGGTGCCAGCAAGGTGGTATCGCGGCGCAATGCGCAAGGCACCAACGATGTGGCGATGGTGGAATTATTGAAAGCGAATGTCAGCAAGTTGCCGACCTATGTGGGCGTTGATGTGCCGGGCCAGGGCTATGGCATCTATCGCATCTCAAAAGTGCAACAACCGGCCAATGTCGATGCTGCGCGCCGCACATCGGAGCGCGAGCAGATTGCCAGCGTTGTCGCACAGCAGGAAATGTACGGCTACATCGAAGCGCTGAAGCTCAAGGCCAAAGTGAAGATCGTCAAGCCTGTCGTCGCCACCACGGCCGATGACAAAGCCGCTACCGGCGCACGCTAACGCTAACGCCGACGCTACTGCAAAAAAAAGCCGCTGATCACGCAGATCAGCGGCTTTTTTATTGAAGCATTGCCTCAGCGCATGTGCAGATGCTGCGCGGCAGCCAGAAAATCTGCTGCCGAAATATCGTCCAGCGCCAGCGTTTCGGCTTGCGAAAACAACGCGAAATTGCGTTCAATGGAGCGCAGGTAAGCTGGATCATAATGATCTTGCAGCAACTGCGCGACCAGATCCGGCATCTGGCCGGCATGCGCCAGCGCGTGCCAGCGTGCGATTTTTTCACGTCCATGCAGGTTAAGAAGGCAGTCGAGCTGGGTATTGAGGATGTCCGGATTGCGCGCAAAGTGGACATAATCTTCCATCAGCAGGCGCACCCGGTTCGGCCGCGACAAGGTTAGCGAGATACAAGTTGATGCACGCATCTTTTGCATCAAGGCATCGGGCACCCTCAGGTTGCCCACCTTCTTGCTCTCCGATTCGATGAAAACCGGACGGTTGGGATCGAAGTGGCGCAGCTGATTCCAGATCGCACTCTCGAATGCTTTTTGCGATGGCTGTGGCTGGCTCGGTAAATTGCCAAGCACAGAGCCGCGGTGCGCCGCTAGCTGCTCCAGATCGAGCACCTGGGCGCCTATCCCATGCAGCACTTCGAGCAGACGGCTCTTGCCGCTGCCGGTCGTGCCACAAATGACGATGAACGACACTGCCGGCGGCTGCGCCAGCGCGAGGTTGACAAAAGTGCGATAAGCTTTGTAGCCACCGTCAAGCTGGATCACGGGCCAGCCGACTTTCGCCAAGATATGGGCCATCGCACCGCTGCGGTTACCGCCGCGCCAGCAGTAAACCAAGGGGTGCCAGCCACGCGGCTGGTCGCGCCACAGAGTTTCTATGTGGTGACCGATGTTTTTTGCCACCATCGCCGCGCCGACTTTTTTCGCTTCGAACGCGTTAGCCTGCTTGTATAGCGTGCCGACAGTGATCCTTTCTTCATCGTCCAATACCGGGCAGTTGATGGCGCCGGGCAAATGGTCGAGCGCGAATTCAAGCGGGCTGCGCACGTCGATAATGGCATCGAAGCCATCGAGTTGTGACAGGACTTCTTCAAAGTTTTGCAGTGCAGGATACTTCATCGTTATTTGAGCAATGGTAGCAAGTGTGGCCAGATGTTGGACAGGATAATCGGATGTGCCGACGCTGCCGGATGCAGCCGGTCGGATTGGAATTGTTGCTCTGAAACGCCGTCAAGCATGAACGGCACCAGTGGCACTTTGGCGTCTGCGGCCAGGTTGCCGTACAGCGCAAAAAACTGGTCAGCGTAATCTCGGCCATAATTTGGCGGCAGGCGCATGCCTATCAGCAGCACCTTTGCGCCGGACTGCTTGCTCTGATTGATCATCGCGCGAAAATTTGCCGCCGCAGCGGTCACCGGCAACCCGCGCAATCCATCATTGGCGCCCAATTCGATGACGACGATCGCTGGCTGGTATTTTTCAAGCAAGTTCGGCAACCGTGTGCGGCCGCCGCTCGACGTTTCGCCGCTGATGCTGGCATTGACGACGACGGTAGAGATATTTTTTTCCTTCAGCCGCTGTTCCAGCAGTGCGACCCAGCCGCTGCCGCGGCTCAGCCCATATTCGGCTGACAGGCTGTCGCCAAGCACCAGCATTGTTTTTGGTGCAGAATAGGCGGGTCCTGCGTAGGCGCTCGCCAGCAGCAGCAAGCCCGCCGCACTCAGCCATGCGCGCCGGTGCGGCGCAAGACGCTGCGCGAGCGAGCGAACTTCCCCCCAATTTTGACGCATTTTTTTAAGATAGATCAGCATGCCAGAAATTTCCAAAACAATCCCTTCCGATTTTCTTCCCAATTTACAGAACAACAGCCATGGCAGCAGCAATGCCGCCGGCAGCGCGATGCCAACGGCCATCGACGTCGTCAACCTGTCTAAGCGGGTGGCCGACGCGAGCGGAGAGCTGACAATTTTGCACAGCATCAATTTTACCGTGCAACGGGCCGAGACGCTCGCTATTGTAGGTGCCTCCGGTTCCGGCAAGTCGACGCTGCTAGGTCTCTTGGCCGGACTCGATACGCCGTCCGAGGGCAAGGTCATCCTCGACGGCAGCGATATCTATGCGCTCGACGAAGATGGGCGGGCAGGGCTGCGCATGGAAAAGCTGGGCTTTGTATTTCAATCTTTCCAGTTGCTGCCGCATTTGACGGCGCTGGAAAATGTGATGCTGCCGCTGGAATTGGCCGGCGCCAGCGATGCCCGCGAAAAAGCCGAGGCGATGCTGGGCCGGGTCCATCTAGGCAGCCGCCTCAAGCATTATCCGAAATTTCTGTCCGGCGGCGAGCAGCAGCGCGTTGCGCTGGCGCGCGCTTTCGTGACCGAGCCGCCGCTGTTGTTTGCCGACGAACCGACCGGCAGCCTCGACGCCGCCACCGGCGAAGCAGTGATTCAGCTGATGTTTGAATTGAATCGTGAACGCGGCTCAACGCTGGTTCTGGTGACGCACGATACCTCGATTGCGGCGCGCTGCGCCCGCACCATCACGATCGCTGCAGGTCGCCTGGAAGAATGACCGCATGGCCTGGTGCTATCATCTGGCCGCATCATCTGACCGATGCAACCGTGCTCGGTGCATCGGCTGCATGGATGCCGCGTGTTTGCGCCCAATCGCGCACCTGCAAGTTCAGCGTCGGACGCCGTAGTTGTCAGCGCTGGCGTTATCGGCCAATGATGGGTGATCCGATTGAGCGATGATTTGCTTGATGGATGGCCCGATTAATGGCCAGCCGGAGCGCCGGGATCAGTTCTCCGGCAGTCAAACCGATCGGGCCGACGCCCGCGCTTACCAGATCGTCAGCTGCCGTGCCGTGCAGCCAGACGCCTGCCAATGCCGCCTCCCAGGCCGGCCAGCCTTGTGCCAGCAAGGCGCCGCACAATCCCGACAGCACATCGCCGGTGCCGGCGCTGGCCAGTGCGGCATTGCCGGTGGTATTAATCAGCAGCCGACCATCGGCTGCGGCAATGATGGTTCCTGACCCTTTCAGCACGACGATGGCGCCGCTTTGCAGCGCCAGCATGCGCGCAGCAGCAAGACGGTCGGCCTGCACATCGATGGCCGCAATGCCGAGCAGACGCGCCGCTTCCAGCGGATGCGGCGTCAGGATCGTGAGCTTGTCGCGCCGTTGCACCAGCGCAGCTTGCAACACAGGACTTGCTGCGATCAGATTGAGGCCGTCGGCATCGATCAGCAATGCGCTATCGCTGTCGATTGCGCGCGTCAGCAATTGCACCGCATCGATGCCGCTGCCAAGGCCGGGGCCCGCCACCAGTGTGGCTGACGCGACGTTGAAGTCGCGCCCCTGACGGCACATCAATTCTGGCTGCGCGCTGTCGTAGGCCGGGGCCGTATCGGGAAAGGCGATGAAGACCCGGCCCGCCCCGCTGAACAAAGCCGCACGCGCCGACAGGATTGGTGCGCCGGTCATGCCATGCGCGCCCCCCAGGATGGCAACGTTGCCGAAACTGCCCTTGTGGGTATTGTGGCGGCGCGCATGCAGGCAGTGCGCAAAGCTTGCCATGTGGTTCAGGTATGCGCCAGCTGGCACGACATGGTGCGCATCGATATCCAGATGCGCCACCTGCACGATTCCAGCATAGTCGCGTCCGTCACAAGTGTGCAAACCTGGCTTGTCGCCGATGAAGGTCAGCGTGTGCGTAGCGTGCACCGCAACACCCGCGCCAGCGCTGCCATGCTGGCCGACGATGGCCCCGGTGTCGGCATCAAGTCCGCTGGGCACGTCCAGCGCCAGTACAAGACAACGCAAGTCATTGACCCGTTCAACGATCTGGCGCAATTGGCCACTCAACGGTCGCATCAAGCCGATGCCGAACAAGCCATCGATCACCAGATCCCAGGAGTGCTCAGCGATGTCATTGGCAGTCACGACATGCAGTGCGCGCGCCCGCATCAGAGCGCCACTACGCTCGGCTGAGGGCGCATCCGTTGCGCCAGCAGGCGCCATCCAGAGCGACACGCCCACGCCGGCCTGGGCCAGTAACGCACCAGTTTCCAGGGCGTCGCCGCCATTGTTGCCCGGGCCGACCAGCAACAGCACGCGGCAGGCCGCCATCGCACTCGGCGCAAAGCCATTTTTGGCGTCGGACAGCAAGGCCAGCGCCAGCTCGGCGCCAGCGCGCCCGGCCCGTTGCATCAGCGCACCAGGCGCAAGTTGCTGCGCTGCAGAGCGCTCGATCGCGCGTATTTGTGCGACAAAATACAGGGGCTGCGGTGAGGTCATTGCGGTAATTTCGTTAAGTGGTTTGATGGCACTGGCAAAACGGCAGTGGCAAGATGACGCAAGGGCGGACTTGAACATGATCGAAACAGGCTGCCAACTCGAAATCTACAATCAACATAAGGCCGATCCTGGCAAGGCGCAAGCAAAACTGTCGGCATCTTCGCGTCCTTGCGGCAAAAGCATTCAATCTTGTGCCAATAAAATGGCCAGCTGCCTGAAAGATCCGGCCAAAGTAAACCGCGCGCAAAACACGGGCAAACTGCGCACTTCATCTCATTGCATCCCCGGCAGAGGGTAACAGCGCGCAAAGAGGGGGGGGAGCGGGTATAATCCGGGCAATAAAATGATGTCCCTCCATCTCGCAGCACGCCTTGATTAATCCGCAGCCACGCTGCATCGCCCCCATCCCATCATGTTGATTCTGCCTGGTTCCAATGCCCTGTCCCTATTTCGTAGCCAGCGACTGCTGACCCAATTGCATGCAGTACTACCGACCATCGTGTCGGTGCAAGCGCGTTACGTCCATTTCATCGATGCCGCACAGCCCTTGTCTGACGACGACAGCGACCGCTTGGCGAAGCTGCTCACCTATGGCCCGGATGCCGATACCGATGCAGGGCAGGAAGATTGCGCAGTATTTTTCGTTATTCCGCGCTTCGGCACGATTTCTCCCTGGGCCTCGAAAGCGACCGATATCACGCACAATTGCGGCATGGGTCACATCAAGCGTGTCGAGCGCGGCGTTGCCTACAGCGTCAAGCTGAAACCTGGCATGCTGGGTCTGGGCGCAGCGAAAA
>JBLHNV010000013.1:0-19164 GCA_047623125.1 Janthinobacterium sp.
CGTCGAGCGTGGCGACAAGCTCGGCTGGTACCAGGGTCCGACGCTGATCGAGTTGCTCGAATCGCTGTCGGTCTACGATGAATCGCACGACACGCCATTCCGATTCCCGGTGCAACTGGTGGCGCGTCACAATGGTCACGAAGCCAACGATTTCCGCGGCTACATGGGCCGCATCGAAGCGGGCAAGGTCAGCGTCGGCGATCAACTGGTCGTGCAACCGTCAGGCCAGAAGGCGACCGTCAAGGATATCGTCACGCTCGATGGTTCGTTTGCTTCAGCCGTGGTCGGCCAGTCTGTGACGCTGCTGCTCAACGAATACCTGGACATTTCACGCGGCGACATGCTGTCAAGTTTTGACCGTCCGGCCACGTTGCTGAAAACCATCAGCGCCGACGTTTGCTGGTTGTCCGAAGATCCGCTCGATCTGCGCCGCAAATACTGGATCAAGCATGGCACCAAGCAAACCACCGTGCGCGTGACCAAGGTCGACACGCTGCTCGACATCAATACGCAGCAACGCCACGCCGCCGATGGCTTGAAGCTCAACGATATCGCGCGCATCTGCTTGACCGCGCAGCAGCCGCTGGCCGCCGATGCATATGACCAGATCCGCGCCACCGGTTCGTTCATCCTGATCGACGAAGTGACACATCAAACCGTCGCCGCCGGCATGATCCGACTGGACTAGGCGGCATGAAACCCACCAGTGGAACTGTCTACCTGATCGGCGCCGGCCCCGGCGCTCAGGACTTGATCACGCTGCGTGGCGCGCGCCTGCTGGCGATGGCCGACGTCGTGCTGCACGATGCGCTGGTAACCCCGGAAATGCTGGAACTGTGCCCGCAGGCAGTCAAGATTGCGGTCGGCAAGCGCTGCGGCCAGCTGTCGACGGCGCAATCGTTCATCAACAAGCAGTTGATAGACCAGGCCCGCAAGCACGCGCTGGTCGTGCGCTTGAAAGGCGGCGATCCGATGCTGTTCGGACGCGCCGATGAAGAGTTGCAAGCGCTGGAAATGGCGGGTATCGCCGTCGAAGTAGTGCCCGGCATTACTACTGCGCTGGCTGCGGCGGCCGCCGCCAGACAACCGTTGACCAAGCGCGGGGTCGCACGCAGCGTGGCTTTTTTTACCTCCAGCACGGCACCATCCTCGCCGGAACAGCAAGCCATCCCCGATGCCGACACGCTGGTTCAGTACATGGGGGGAAGACAAGCGAGCGCTACGGCGCAGCGTCTGCTGGCAGACGGTCGGCCAGGCACCACGCCGGTGTTAATCATTGAAAATTGCAGCCGCCCGGATCAGCATATCGAGCGCATGGACCTGGCAAGCCTGGCGCATGGTTTATCCGATGCGCACGGCCCGGTGCTGGTGATGCTGGGCGAGGCGCTGGCAGCGCGCCAATTGCAGCCATCCATATCGCCATCGAATCCGGTTGCCGTCATCAAGTCCGGCGTTCGCCAGCGCGCCTAGTGCCGTGAGGCGACTGTGCCGCTCAGGACAGTACGACTTGAGCGACGCAATAATCGGCAATCGCGCCCAGCACTGCGGCATCTTCGCCGGCTGCCTGCGCTACAGTGATCGCCAAGCCGGGGTGATCAAGCTGTAATTGCTCGACCAGCAGTGGCAAGTCGCGCAGCACATGACCACCCTGCCCCAGAAAGACCGGCACCACGGTGATCGCGTCGATACCGCCTTGCTGCAGCTCTGCCACCAATTCAGGCAACCTCGGCGTCATCAACTCAAGAAATGCCAGCGCCACCGTGACGTCCGGCATGCGCGCCTGCGTCAGCTCGCGCATGCGTTCGAATGGTGCCGCCCAACCGGCGCTGCGGGCACCGTGGGCAAAAAGAATCAGCGCTTGTGTGGTCATCGATATCGTCTCATGTTGAATAATGGTTGGGGGTTCTGCTCGTGATGCATTGTTCGTTCTGTTCGTTCTGTTCGTTCTGCTGATGCTGTGTCAATGTCGCTCGACCCACCACAGCGCAGCGATCGCTATCAGTAAAAATAGCAGGGAGGGCGCGACCGCCGTAATGAAAGCCGGCCAGGTGCTCAACAAACCCAGATGGGAAAACAGCGTATTGATCAGAATGAAACTGACACCGATCATGATTCCGATGAAAATCTTCAGACTGACGCCGCCGCTGCGCGATTGCAGATAAGCGAACGGCAAGGCCAGCGCCATCAGGACGAAAATGCCGAGCGGATTGACCAGTTTCTTCCAGAACGCGATCTTGAAACGCTCCGTTTCCTGTTTATTTTCGGTCAGATGGCGCGTATACAGCGCCAGTTCGTTGGCCGACATGCGGTCCGGATCCGACGATGATACCGACAGAATTTTTGGCGTAATTTCGGAAACAAGGTCTTTGCTGGCACTTTTTTCAGTCGTGACCGAACTCGTTTCCTGGGCAAAATTATTCTGCAAGTTGATGCGCGCATCGGCCGGCGCGGCATTCGAGAAGCGCGACTCGGTGACATCGAACAAACGCCAGATATTGTTACCCTGGTACGTCGCACGTGCGGCTACGATCAGTGAGCGCAGCCGGAAATTGGTGTCAAACTCATACAGCTTGACATCTTTTAACTCGCCATCGATGCCTGCTGTGCGGACATTGAAAAAGCGCGAACCGAGCACCGCTCCGCTCAAACCTTCGCTCTTGATGATGTCCTTGGTCCACATCCCGGAACTGAATTCCTGCGACACGGTCGTGCCGCGGCCCGACAATTTCAGCTGTTCCGCCAAGGGCGTCGTGCGGGGCACGATCAACTCGCCGAAAATGAAGGTGATGATGACGAACACGAGACCGATCCGAAACAGCATCCCGGCCGCCATCGACGTCGACATGCTGGAGACACGCATGATCGTGAATTCAGAACTGTTGGCAAACTGGGCCATCGTGTAAATGGTGCCGATCAACGCCGCCAACGGCATCACTTCATAGACGTGGCCGGGAACCAGGATCAGCACATACAACAGCGCATGTTCGATTCCGTAGCCATTCTTGCCGACCGCGGTAAGCTCTCCGCTCAGGTCCATGAAGGCCAGCAATGCCAGAAATGCCAGCAGCACAAAGACCACCGCTTGCGTGATCTGGACCGCAAAGTAACGTTGCAAAATCCTCATTTTGGTATCGCATTCTTGTGCTGCTTACGCTTCATTTTCAATTTCGCCAGCAAGACCAGCGGGTGGTAGCGGTGGTTCACGTTCAGACGCCATAAAAACAGCAGCACTGCCGCCAACGCCGCCATCAGGTGCAGCGGCCACCATGACAGCGCGAACGATAACCGGCCATTCCTCACGCTCGACTCCAGCACCTTGACCGTATTGCTGTAGCTGAAAAAGATCAGCAGTGCGATCAGCAAATTAGTCGAACTGCCGGCGCGCGGATTGGTAAAACCGAGCGGAATGGCCAGCAAGATCAGGATAAGACACATCAACGGCGCACTGATACGCCATAGCAACTCCGCCATCGCATACCGGTTGTGTTCCTTCAGTAGTGCCATTGTCGACATCGCGTCTACCGCCAGGTTGGCGCCCGGCTCCGAAGCCTTGGTTGAAACGCGCATGCTGTAGCGCTCAAATTCCATGGTTTCGAAATCAGCCTGACCCGGCATGCCCTGATAGCGCCGCCCGTTTTTCAGCACCAGAAAACGGTCGCCGCGCGCGTCGAATTCGACCAGACCTTCCTTGGCCACGATAATCGCCGTGCCATTCTGGTCGACGGTATTGACGAACACGTTTTGCACGTTCGCGCTATCGCCAGAGGCACTCTCGACGAAGAAGATCCGATTGCTCGAAGCCGATTCCTTGAACTGGCCGGGCGACACCTTTTGCAAGTCTTCACGCTTTTCGAAACGCTCGATGTATTCATTACTTTTTAGCTTGGCCCACGGCGTCGCGACCAGGCTCAGCAGCCCGGTCAGGAGCACCAGCGGCAAGCCGAAGGCCAGCACCGGTTTTATCCAGCGCGATAAACTCAGACCTGACGCGAACCAGACGACCATTTCGGAATCGCGATAACTGCGCGTCACGACCATCAATACGGAAATAAAACTGGCGAGGATCAGGATGGTTGGCAGATAATTCAATGCGGCAAACCCGATCAACAGCACCACGTCGCCAGATGCGACCTTACCGCCCGCAGCTTTACCCAGGATCGAGATGAGCGTCCATGTGACGATAATGGTAAATAATACCGTGAAGGTTGCCCCGGCTGTACTGGCCAATTCACGTCGTAGTGCGCGTTGAAAAATCATTCGAAGTCTATAATTCAGTGCAATCAGTTAAGTAAAAAACGCATTACATCAACGAAATGGAAACGCAAATGGAGAAGCAAATGGACTTTAGCATAAAAACTTTCGATACCAACAACGCCATCGCTTCGATAAAAACCGGTTGCATCGCCGTCGCCATATTCGAGAATAAAAAACTCTCATCGGCTGCAATGGCGCTCGACAGTGCAGGTGAAATCACGGCGGCGCTGGCATCTGGCGACATCACTGGAAAACCAGGCACGACGTTGTTGCTGCGTTCTGTGGCAGGCACCAGTGCCGAACGCGTACTGCTGGTCGGATTAGGCAGTGACGACAGCATCAGCGCGAAAAATTTCACATCAGCAGTGCAGGCGACGTTCAAGACCTTTGCGTCGCTGGGCGCGGCCGACGGCATTATCGCACTTCCGATGGAGGAAGTGCACGAACGCGATCTCAATTGGGCGATCCGCTGCGTGGTTCAGTTCGCGCATGACAGCGCCTATCGCAGCGATTCGCAAAAAAGCAAAAAAGACCCGGCTCCGGCCGGTGTCAAAAAACTGGCGCTGGCCGTGCCCGCTGCCGCCAGTGCGGCTGCCAAGGTCACGCTTGAGCAAAGCGTGGCAATTGCCCATGGCACTGATCTGTGCAAAGACCTCGGCAACTTGTCAGCCAATATTTGCACGCCGACCTATTTGGCCAACACGGCCAAAAAACTGGCCAAGGATTATAAATATGATATCGAAGTACTGGATCGCAAGCAACTCGAAGCGCTGAAAATGGGCAGCTTCCTGTCGGTTACCGCTGGCAGCGACGAGCCGCCCAAGTTCATCGTCCTCAAGCACATGGGCGGCAAGGCCAAGGATGCGCCGGTGGTACTGGTCGGCAAGGGCATCACTTTCGACACAGGTGGCATTTCGATCAAGCCCGGCTCCGGCATGGATGAAATGAAATACGACATGTGCGGCGCCGCTTCGGTGCTGGGCATTTTCCGCGCGATCGGTGAAATGAAGCTGAAGCTGAACGTGATCGGCGTCATCGCCAGTTGCGAGAACATGCCATCGGGGCGCGCCACCAAGCCCGGCGACATCGTCACGTCGATGAACGGCTTGACCATCGAAGTATTGAATACCGATGCAGAAGGCCGCCTGGTCCTGTGCGACGCGCTGACCTATTGCGAGCGGTTCAAGCCGGACGCCGTGATCGATATCGCGACCCTGACCGGCGCCTGCGTCGTCGCGCTGGGCCATCACAACAGTGGCTTGTTTACCCGTGACGATGCCGCGCACGACAAACTGGCCGATCAATTGCTGGCTGCAGGAAAAAATAGCGGCGACACCGCCTGGCGCATGCCGGTCGAGGAAGCCTACAATGAACAGTTGAAATCAAACTTTGCCGATCTGGCCAATATCGGCACACCGGGCGGCGGCGCGGCCACTGCGGCAGCGTTCCTGGAAAACTTTACCAGAAAATATACCTGGGCTCACCTTGATATTGCCGGCACCGCATGGAAATCGGGCAGCGCAAAAGGCGCTACCGGTCGTCCGGTTCGGCTGCTGAGTAACTTCCTGATCAAGCGCGCAGCTTTGTAGCGCATCAGCGCGCTTTGGCGTGCTGACCTAGCCGCGCTAACGCGGACACACATGCCCGCGTTAGCGGATCGGAATCGGTAAATTGGCCGGGACAGTGACTGCGGTGACGCTGTTTTTCGGGCTGCCGTCGATCAGACGATCCGAATAGACCAAATACACCAGCGTGTTGCGCTTCTGGTCTACCATCCGCACGACCCGCACGTGCTTGAAAAAAATCGACGCTCTTTCAGAAAAAACCTCTTCCTGCTTTGGCAGTTTGCCATTGAACTGCAGCGGCGCCACCTGACGGCAGGCCACCGATGAGTCGGCCTTGTCTTCGGCCAGGCCGATCGCACCCTTGAAGCCGCCGGTCTTCGCGCGCGACAAATAACAACTGACGCCACCCACCTTTGGGTCGTCGAACACTTCGACGATGACCTTGTGATCGGGACCGAGCAACTTGAACGCGGTATCGACGGCGCCTATACGCTCGGCCGATGCGCACAGAGCAAGGCCGGACAGCGCCAATGCGCAGAAAATTTTCAGCATGGTCAACGTCGTTTGCGCTCTATCGCCGGTCAATTAATCGGCGCAAAGCGCTGCGTCATGATGCCATCGACGTCGATCAACTGGAAAAACACATCTTTGGGCCGGGTCCATATCGAACCGTCGGCTGCGCGATAGACGATCATCGGCGTCAGATCCGACTCCAGCGTCGCCTCGCAAACGAGTTCGTAGATACCACCCTTGTAGTGTTTATAGCGCATCGTTAGCCCCTCCTTTTCAGATTTCTTGGCCTCAGGCTTTCGCCTTCAAGTCCTCGATCAATTTCAAGATGTCGCCAATGCCGGCATCGGGATCGAGTTGCTTGCAAGCGCAGGAGATTTCATCGAGTACGTGCTGACGCAGGACCACCGCGTCGTCAGATGCGGTGGCGGCATGCATACATGCCGCCTGCCAGATCTGCCATTGGCGCTGAGTTCCGAACACCAGATACTCGTCCGGCTTGTCTTCGCGGCACCGCACAATTTGACCTTCACGCTGCGCCCATGTTTCAAATCCCTCTCGCATTTTGTTCCTTTAGTGATGCTTTTGACTATGCTTCCGGACATGTTCTTGCGTTACCTGACGATCAAGCACGGAGTGGCAAAAAACAGATGCGTGACACTACTTCATCCCGAATCATTGGTTAAAAAATGGTCTGCCATGTTCTATGCCACAAGTATATTTGGATTTCCAATTGAGAATGCGGAAATTTTTTCAGCGGTGCGAGCATACGCTGCGATAAAACAGCTCTTTCAATACCTGCTGTGTTGTGTGAGCAAGCAAGCAAGGAATGACAGCGCGACAATGCCATCGGGTCATCGCTGACATCGCTGCCAAACCGAAACAGACCGGCCTGCGATTACCACCCCTCTTTTTTGAGCGGCAAGCGCCACCCGCGCAGCGCTTGCGGTAACATTCGGCACGCGCATACAAACAGGACTCAAATGAAATTAGCCACATGGAATGTGAACTCACTGAAAGTGCGCTTGCCTCAGGTATTGCAATGGCTGCAGGATAATCCGGTCGATGTCTTGTGCCTGCAAGAAACCAAACTGAGCGATGACAAATTCCCATTCGCCGAAATCGAGGCTGCCGGCTATCACGTCGCCTTCAGCGGACAGAAAACCTATAACGGCGTGGCGATCCTGTCGACAATGCCGCTCGCTGATATCGTCAAGAACATTCCTGGCCATGAAGACCCGCAGCAACGCATTTTGGCTGCGACCATCAATGGCATGCGCGTCATCTGTGCTTACGTGCCCAATGGTCAGAGCGTGGAATCGGACAAATATGAATACAAACTGGGCTGGCTGGCTGCGCTGCACGACTGGCTGGCCGAAGAAGCCAAGGCGCACCCTGAACTGGCGGTGCTGGGTGATTACAATATCGCGCCGGAAGACCGCGATGTGCACGATCCGGCCGCCTGGGTCGGCCAGGTGCTGGTGTCGGAGCGCGAACGCGCCGCATTGCAGCGCCTGATCGACCTTGGTTTACACGATGCATTCCGTTTGTTTGAGCAAGCCGACAAATCGTTCAGCTGGTGGGACTATCGCCAGCTCGGTTTCCGCCTGAACAAGGGGATGCGGATCGACCACATCTTGTTGTCAAGCACGCTGGCGGCGCGCTGCAAAGCGTGCGTGATTGACCGCGCACCGCGTAAATTGGTGCAGCCATCGGACCATGCGCCGGTCATCGCCACGCTGGAATGCCCCATTTAATGCTGGCACATGGCTGAGCATTCCTAGCGGCTTCATTGCCGCTGCTTTATAGCCACTGTATACTTTCTCCACATCTGCCTCATCGCTGTGGCAGCGCGGTGTCATCGCGCATGCTGATGCAGCATGCATAGGATAGAAACGCATTAAAATACCTCATGCGCCCCTTCCCTTTCCCACCTTCCGATAGCGCCGACAAGCCGGTCATCTGGACCGTCTCGGTATCGCGCCTGGCCGATCTGTTTCGCGATATCACGCTCGAATACGATGACATGGCAACTATCGAGCCGATCAATCTTGGCTTCGACGATGCGGTTCGCCATATCCGCGAGCGGATGGCAACCGAGCGCTGCGACGCCGTCATCGCGGCCGGCTCCAACGCGGCCTATCTGAAAGGCAGGCTCTCGGTACCGGTCGTGATTGCCAAGGCCAGCGGTTTCGACGTGATGCAGGCGCTGGCGCGCGCGCGCCGGGTCTCGGAGCATATCGGCGTCATCACTTACCAGAAACAGTTGCCCGGCCTGGCCGACTTCAGCACGACATTCGGCTGCCAGATCGCGCAACGCACCTATGCGACAGAAGATGATGCGCGGGACCAGATCAACGACTTGAAAGCGGCCGGCATCAAGGCCATCGTCGGCGCAGGCCTGATCACGGACTTGGCTTACGAGGCCGGTCTGAAGGGCGTGTTTGTGTACTCTGCCGCGTCGATCCGGCAAGCATTTGATGATGCACTGGAACTGGCACGCCTGAGCCAGCTGGAATCGAACCGCAGCCGACGTACCGTGGTGATCGACACCTTGCGTGCAAAACATGGCTTGAATGACTTGCGCGGCGATTCTGCGGCGATGGAAGCGCTGCGATTGTCGGTCGTGCTGTATGCAAAATCACGGGCGACCGTACTGATCCAGGGCGAAACGGGCAGTGGCAAGGAACTGGTAGCGCAAGCGATACACCGGGAATGTCCGCGCAACCTGGGGCCGAACCGTCCCTTTGTCGCGGTCAACTGCGGCGCAATCGCGGAATCGTTGCTGGAGTCGGAATTATTCGGTCACGAGGAGGGTGCGTTCACCGGCGCACGCCGCGGCGGCCACGCGGGTCTGTTCGAAGCAGCCAACCACGGCACGCTGTTTTTGGATGAGATCGGCGAAATGCCTTCGATCCTGCAAACGCGCTTGCTGCGGGTGCTGGAAGAGCGCGAAGTGGTACGGGTAGGCGGCACGCGCCCGATCGCGATCAATGTACGCATCATCAGCGCCACCCATTGCGACCTGGAAGCGCGGGTACGCGAAGGCCGCTTCCGCGCGGACCTGTTCTACCGGCTGGCGGTCTTGCGATTAACGTTGCCGCCGTTACGCGCGCGACAAGACGACGTCGCAGGCTTGGCGGAATGGTCACTGAAACATGCGCTGGCCGCGCTGGGTAGCCGTCCCCATCCCGATTTGCACGCGGAAGTGACGGCTTGCGCGCCGCTGCTCGGCAATTATGGCTGGCCGGGTAATGTGCGAGAATTACGCAACCTGATGGAGCGGTTGGCACTGCACTTGGCAGACCAGCCACTGCAGGCACTGACGCCGAGCTTCATGCTATCGGTCGCGCCCGAACTGGCTAGCGGCGCCGCAGATGCGGCGCCAGCTAGCGCAGATGCGCCGCCGGCCGCCGCCATCGAATCGGTCACGCAAACGCTGGCACGCTTCAATGGCAAGCGCGATGCGGCCGCCGATTATCTGGGCATCAGCCGTACCACGCTATGGCGCAAACTGCGCGCCGAAGACACCGGACCTGGCTCAGGCGGCAAGCTTGGCGGGCGCCGCTAACTACCCGCACCCGCTTCTGCCTGAACGAAGACCATTAAAAAAGCCCGCATCACTTGCATGATGCGGGCTGTTCGAGGCGTAATCGCTTATTCGACTTCAACTGTCTCAGGTGGCGTCGTCGGCGGCGTTGCATCCGACTCTGGAAATTCAAGCTTGACCTGATCGTTATCATCGATTTCGACCGTGACCTTGCCACCGGACACCAGACGACCGAACAGAAGTTCGTCTGCCAGCGCCTTGCGGATCATGTCCTGAATCAGGCGCGCCATCGGCCGCGCACCCATCAGTGGATCAAACCCTTTCTTGCCGAGAAACTTGCGCAGTTTTTCAGTGAAGATCGCATCAACTTTCTTTTCATGCAACTGCTCTTCGAGCTGCATCAGGAACTTGTCGACGACGCGCAGGATGATATCTTCATCGAGCGCGCGGAAGCTGATCGTCGCATCGATACGGTTACGAAATTCCGGCGTGAACATGCGCTTGATGTCGGCCAGCTCATCACCAGCCTCCTTCGAGTTGGTAAAACCAATCGCATGTTTTTGCAAGCTCTCCGCGCCCGCATTCGTGGTCATGATCATGATCACGTTACGGAAATCCGCCTTGCGACCATTATTGTCGGTCAGGGTGCCATGATCCATCACTTGCAGCAAGATGTTGAAAATGTCCGGATGGGCTTTTTCTATTTCATCGAGCAACAGCACCGCATGCGGCTTTTTCGTGATCGCTTCGGTCAGCAAGCCACCCTGATCAAATCCGACATAACCCGGAGGTGCGCCGATCAGGCGACTCACCGCGTGACGCTCCATGTATTCGGACATGTCAAAACGGATCAAATCGATGCCGAGGGTGAATGCAAGTTGCTTGGCGACCTCGGTCTTGCCGACGCCGGTCGGACCGGAGAACAGGAAAGAGCCGATCGGTTTGTCCGTCTTGCCCAGGCCAGCACGCGCCATCTTGATCGCGGAAGCGAGCGCGTCGATCGCCGGTTCTTGTCCGAACACGACATTGCGCAAATCGCGGTCGATGGTTTGCAGCTTGCTGCGATCGTCCTGATTTACTGTTTGCGGCGGAATACGGGCAATTTTTGCGATGATATCTTCGATCTCGGACTTGCCTATCGTTTTCTTTTGCTTGGACTTCGGCAAGATGCGCTGCGCTGCACCAGCTTCATCGATGACGTCGATGGCCTTGTCGGGCAAATGACGGTCGTTGATGAAACGCGCCGCCAGTTCAGCCGCCGTGGTCAGCGCGGATGCCGAATACTTGACGCCGTGATGCTCTTCGAAGCGCGATTTCAAGCCACGCAAGATCTGGATCGTTTGCTCGACCGTCGGTTCGTTGACATCGACTTTCTGGAACCGGCGCGACAATGCATGGTCCTTCTCGAATACACCGCGATACTCGGTATAAGTGGTCGCACCTATGCATTTGAGCTGGCCATTCGATAGCGCCGGCTTGAGCAAATTGGATGCATCGAGCGTGCCGCCCGAAGCAGAGCCAGCGCCGATGATCGTATGGATCTCGTCGATGAACAAAATGCCGTTGGGATTGTCTTTCAGCTGCTTCAACACGGCTTTCAGACGCTGCTCAAAGTCGCCGCGGTATTTGGTACCAGCGAGCAAGGCTCCCATATCGAGCGAATACACCACCGCATTTTGCAAGATTTCAGGCACATCACCTTGCGTAACGCGCCAGGCCAGTCCTTCGGCAATCGCCGTCTTGCCCACACCCGCCTCGCCCACCAGCAGAGGGTTGTTTTTTCGGCGCCGGCACAGAATCTGGATTACGCGATCTATTTCATCTTCACGTCCGATCAATGGATCGATCCGACCTTCGGATGCAGCCTTGTTCAGGTTTTGCGTAAATTGATCGAGCGCACTTTCTTTCTGCTGGCCTTCGGCCGGCGCTTCTTCGACCCCATCCGGAGCTTTTTGCATATCGACCTGCTGATCCTTGCGCACACCATGCGAAATAAAATTGACAACATCAAGACGCGTGATGCCCTGCTGATGCAGGTAATACACTGCATGTGAGTCTTTTTCGCCAAAAATGGCCACCAGCACATTGGCACCGGTGACTTCTTTCTTGCCATTCGATGCCGACTGCACATGCATGATGGCGCGCTGGATGACGCGCTGAAAGCCCAACGTAGGCTGCGTATCGACCTCTCCCGCGCCAGGCACGGTCGGCGTGTTGTCGCCGATAAAATTGGTCAGAGTTTTGCGCAGATCGTCGATATTGACCGCGCAGGCACGCAATACTTCTGCTGCCGATGGGTTATCCAGCAGTGCGAGCAACAGGTGCTCCACCGTGATGAACTCATGCCGTGCTTGCCGTGCTTCGACAAACGCCATGTGCAAACTTACTTCCAGTTCCTGCGCAATCATACTTCCTCCATCACACATTGCAGGGGATGTCCAGCCTTGCGCGCATGCGTCAAGACAAACTCCACTTTGGTACACGCTATATCTTTGGAAAAAACGCCGCACACTCCTCTGCCATAACGATGAACGTTGAGCATGATTTGCGTCGCCGTTTCGCGATCCTTATTGAAGTATTCCTGAATCACGGCGACCACGAATTCCATCGGAGTGTAGTCGTCATTCAACAGCGCCACCTGAAACAAAGGAGGCGGCTTCAGCGCCTGCTGCTCTAGCAGGGTTTCTGTATCATGCTTGGTTGCCATACACTTGTTTTGATACTTTCGGGGTTGATCCAACGGCTTAAAAATCAGCACCGCTGCCAATTAATTTCTTATCTTACGCGCTTTCTTACCTTAGTGCAGATGACGCCCTGTTTGGCAAAATCAAGGCTTACTCTGGGACTTATCGCAAAGAAAAGGGCACTTCAGGCGCAAAAGCGCTTGACTTCAATATTCATTCCGCCAACAATAAGGAATCGACAGGATCAGCAATGACCAAGTTGGTAAGAAGTAAGGCGTTGGGGGGAGACAAAAAGCGGCTTGCTTTTATGGCTCGTATGATTCGTTTTTATTGAAGGTTATTTTTTATGGCAACAGGTACAGTCAAGTGGTTCAATGATTCCAAAGGTTTTGGCTTCATCACCCCAGATGATGGCGGCGAAGATTTGTTTGCGCACTTCTCGGCAATCAACATGAACGGCTTCAAGACCCTCAAAGAAGGTCAAAAAGTCCAGTTTGAAGTCACGCAAGGGCCTAAAGGCAAGCAAGCATCCAATATCCAGGACGCTTGACGTTTCCCAGGTCAATAAATGAAAACCCCGCAATGCGGGGTTTTTTTTCGCTTCAACGCAGGCGCACCCGCGACGATGGCGTATTACATGTGCTCGATCATCACGTCGCCGAAACCGGAGCATGACACCTGAGTGGCGCCGTCCATCAAACGGGCGAAGTCGTAAGTGACGTGCTTGGAGGCAATCGATTTTTGCATCGAACTGATGATCAGGTCTGCCGCTTCCAGCCAACCCATGTGACGCAACATCATTTCAGCCGACAGGATCAGCGAACCTGGGTTAACGTAATCCTTGCCGGCATATTTTGGTGCCGTGCCATGGGTCGCCTCGAACATCGCGACCGAATCCGACAAGTTGGCACCGGGGGCGATGCCGATGCCACCGACCTGCGCCGCCAGGGCATCCGAGATATAGTCGCCGTTCAGGTTCAGCGTCGCAATCACGCTGTACTCATTCGGACGCAACAGGATTTGCTGCAGGAATGCATCGGCGATCACATCCTTGACGATGATGTCGCGGCCCGTATTCGGGTTCTTGAACTTGGCCCATGGGCCGCCATCGAGCAGCTCGGCACCGAATTCTTTTTGCGCCAGAGCATAAGCCCAGTCGCGGAAACCGCCTTCGGTATATTTCATGATGTTGCCCTTGTGAACGATCGTCACGGAAGGCTTGTCATTGTCGATCGCGTACTGGATGGCCTTGCGCACCAGACGCTCAGTGCCTTCACGCGACACCGGCTTGACGCCAATGCCGGAAGTCTCCGGGAAACGGATCTTGGTCACGCCCATTTCATTGATCAGAAAATCGATCAATTTCTTGGCGCCGGCCGAGCCTTGCTCAAATTCGATGCCGGCGTAGATGTCTTCTGAATTTTCGCGGAAAATCACCATATCTGTTTTTTCCGGCTCTTTCACTGGCGAAGGAACGCCCTTGAAATAGCGCACCGGGCGCAGACAGACATACAGATCGAGTTGCTGACGCAGCGCAACGTTGAGCGAGCGGATGCCGCCGCCCACTGGCGTAGTCAACGGACCCTTGATCGACACAACGTAATCTTGCAACACGGCCAGCGTCTCTTCCGGCAGCCAGACATCGGGGCCGTAAACCGAGGTCGATTTTTCGCCGGCGAAAATTTCCATCCAGCTGATCTTGCGCTTGCCGTCGTAAGCCTTGGCCACTGCCGCGTCGATGACCTTGATCATGACAGGGCTGATGTCGACGCCGGTGCCATCGCCTTCAATGTAAGGAATGACCGGATTATCTGGTACATTCAACGAAAAATCGGCGTTGACGGTGATTTTTTGGCCGTCAGCAGGTACAGTGATATGTTGATACATCGTGATCTCCTAAGTTGGGCGCGCCGTAATTGGTCTGGAAGGACGCTTGCTGGCACGATCTGCAATCTGAATGAGTTACAATATTTATCATCAAGTCTTCTATAAGACACAAGACAAGCGTTTCACATTATGCACTAGTATTTTACTGGGCGCCATGGTTTTGCGACACTGGCAACCGCCCGCCATTCATTTGCACCGATACCAGCATGCCACTCATATTATTCAATAAACCTTACCAAGTATTGTGCCAGTTTTCCACCCATTTCGAACGGGAAACATTGGCCGACTATGTCAAAATCCCCAATATATATCCGGCCGGGCGACTCGATGCCGATAGCGAAGGCTTGCTGCTGCTGACCGACGACGGCCGCTTGCAACACGGTATCAGCCACCCGGATCACAAGCAGCCCAAAACCTATCTGGTACAAGTCGAAGGCAGTCCGAGCGAGCAGGCACTGACCCGGCTGCGCTCGCCACTCGATCTTGGCGACTTCGTCACGCAACCATGCCAGGCAATCCACATCGCCGAACCCGACTGGATCTGGCCGCGCAATCCGCCGATCCGCAGCCGCGCCGCACACCCGACCAGTTGGCTCGCGATTACGCTCAAGGAGGGGAAAAACCGGCAAGTGCGACGCATGACGGCGGCCGTCGGTCTGCCGACGTTGCGCCTGATACGCAGCGCCATCGGACCGTACACGCTGGCCAGCCACCCATTGATGCCCGGCGAATGGCGTGAAGTAGCGCCATCCGACATGCAAAAATGAGCCTCCCGACAGCGCTCGCCGGGCCGATAAAGGCCTGATCATCCTGCACCGGCTTGGCTTGGATCTTGATTTTTTTTAAAACATGTCAACCAACAAGGATTTGTTCGCGTTAAGTAGCCAGACTCTCATGAGTCGCCCTCCTCTTAACGTACCGAAGGAATTCAAAATGTCCAAAATCGTCGCTGCTCTGGTTGCTTCCTTGTTCGCTGCTTCGGCTTTCGCTGCGACACCTGCCGCACCTGCCGCACCGGCAGCCACGCCAACTGCCGAGGCTAGCGCTGCAGCGCCGGCAACTGCAGCACCAAAGGCCAAGAAAGCCCACAAAACAAGCAAAAAGGCAGCTGAGCCAGCCATGCCTGGCGCGAAGTAATCATTTTTCTGGCGCCAAGAAGGCAGGCTGGTCCTGCCTTTTTTTACGCCCCTGAGCGCCCTGTCGGTCATGCCAGGCTTGACGCTGCACCTCTTCCCGTGGCCTAATCGCTGCTCCTGACCGCTGGAACTCCACCATGAAAATACTCTTCTTCAGATTGACCGCGAGCGCGCTGCTGTGCGCTGCCGTCGGCAGCGTTAGCGCGCAACGTCAGCCATTTGGCAGCACCGAATTATCGGCCGGCATGCATTTGATCAAGGCCGAAGTCGCGGCGACCGAACCGCAACGCCAGCAAGGCTTGATGTACCGCGAGAAAATGGCAAGCAATGCCGGCATGGTCTTCATCTTCGATGCACCAGCGACACAGTGCATGTGGATGAAAAATACCTTGCTTCCCTTGTCGGTCGCCTTCATCGATGCAAAAGGCATCATCGTCAATATCGAAGACATGCAAGCGCGCACGCTCGATAGCCATTGCTCGACCAAGTCAGTACCGGTACATTACGCGCTGGAAATGAACCTGGGCTGGTTCAAGCAAAGAAACATCAAGCCGGGCAGTGCCATCGGCAATTTGCCGCCGCTGCGATAAAGACCGATGCGCGGCGCAGTCGCGCATCGCTCGACCGCAACACCCACAACGACCGCAATGATCTGCACACGCAAAAAACCCGCCTGACAAGTCAGACGGGTTTTTCTATTTTGCAATAACGCTTGGCAACGAGTGCCAAGGCCATCGGAAAATATTAGGCCGACAGTGCTTTCAAAGCAGCCGACAGGCGGCTCTTGTGGCGCGCTGCCTTGTTTTTGTGGATAATTTTCTTGTCCGCAATACGGTCGATCGTCGATACCGATGCCTGATAGATTGCAGCAGCTGCTGCTTTATCGCCACCTTGGATCGCCTTACGAACAGCCTTGATGGCTGTACGCAACGTCGAACGCTGGGACGAGTTGTGTGCGTTTTGCTTGACTGCTTGACGAGCGCGTTTGCGCGCTTGTGCGGTATTTGCCATGGGATTTCCTAAATCAGGGTCAAAGTGCGTTTGCAAACATGCGTGTTTGCCAAACCGGTGCGGTCAGTGCTTCTGCCGAACCATGCGTTTAAAACAGTGCCTGCCAAACATGAGTGTCTGCGTAACAGAATTCTGTACAGCCTTCGATTATAGCGGCATTTTCCATCGGGAGCAATCCGAAAATAGGAAAAGTGCGACCAGCCACGCCCGACCCGGGAAATACCCCGCCACTCAAGCGCGCAATTGCCAGCTTCGATTGCCTCAATCCATTGCCAACTTCGATTGCTTGGACCGATTGCCCAATTCGATTGTTTAAAGCCGACTCTGCCGTATTGATGCGCCCGGCCCGGCTATAATCTTGCCGCATGAACTTGCTCAAGACCCTCGCCGCCATTTCCAGCATGACAATGCTGTCGCGCATCACCGGATTGCTGCGCGAAAGCCTGATCGCGCGCGCCTTCGGCGCCGGCGCTTACACCGATGCCTTCAACGTTGCGTTCCGGATTCCGAATTTGCTGCGCCGTCTGTTCGCCGAGGGCGCCTTTGCCCAAGCCTTTGTGCCGATACTATCAGAATACAAGAATCAGCATGGCATCCATGCCAGCAAGCGTTTGGTCGACCATGTGGCCACGACACTGGTCTGGGCTACGCTGCTGGTAACGGTGATCGGCATTATCGGCGCGCCATGGTTCGTCTATACAATTGCGTCTGGCATGACCCAGTCGCCACAAGCATTCGAAGCCGGCGTCTGGATGACACGGCTGATGTTCCCCTATATCTGCTTCATGTCGTTTGTCGCGCTGGCCGGCGGCATATTGAACACCTGGGGTCAATTCAAGATTCCCGCCTTCACGCCGGTTCTGCTGAACTTGTCATTCATCGCCGCTTCGCTGTTGCTGGCCCCGCGCTTGGCCCAGCCCATCTATGCGTTGGCAATCGCCGTGTTCGTGGGCGGCTTGTTGCAAGTGGCGATACAGGTGCCGGCACTGGTCAAGATCGGCATGCTGCCGCGCATTAGCATCAATGTCTTCACCGGCCTGAAAGACCCTGGCGTGCGCCGCGTACTCAAGAAAATGGGGCCGGCCGTATTCGCCGTATCGGCCGCGCAAATTAGTCTGATCATCAACACCAGCATCGCATCCCACCTCGCCGCTGGCAGCATTTCGGCGCTCAGCTATGCCGACCGCCTGATGGAGTTTCCGACCGCGATGCTCGGTGTCGCGCTCGGCACGGTGCTGCTGCCCAGCCTGTCGAAAGCCAATGCCGACGGCGACAAGGCGGAATATTCGGCGCTGCTGGACTGGGGCTTGCGCCTGACGTTCCTGCTGGCGCTGCCATCGGCGGTCGGCCTCGCTGCGCTGGCAGAGCCGTTGATCACGACGCTGTTTCATTACGGAAAATTCAACGCGCAAGCGGTCACGATGTCGTCCCAACCCTTGATCGCCTACAGCATGGGCTTGATCGGCATCATCCTGGTCAAGACACTGGCGCCGGCCTTTTATGCGCGCCAGGATATCCGCACGCCGGTCAAGATCGCCGTCGGCGTCTTGATCGCGGTGCAATTGATGAACCTGGTATTCGTGCCGCAATTTGCCGTGGCCGGCCTGGCGCTGTCGATCGGACTGGGCGCCTGCCTGAACGCCAGTTTCCTGTACTGGGGCTTGCGCCGGCGCCGCATCTACCAGCCGCAACCCGGCTGGGGCCTGTTTTTCATCAAACTGGCATTGGCCCTGTGTGTGATGGGCGCTCTAGCCTATGGCTGCGCAGCACAGTTCGATTGGATTGCATTGCAAGCGACGCCTTTCGTGCGCGCCGGTGCGCTGCTGCTGATCGTTGGCGCCAGCGCCATCGCGTATTTCGGCGCACTGTATGCGCTGGGGTTTCGTTTCGGCGACTTCAGACGCAGCACGCGCTGACAGCGCTGCCGTTAATGCGGCCTCGGTAAAGCCATCAAAAAAGCCCGCTTCATCATCGATGAAGCGGGCTTTTCAACTGGCGGCGAACAGCCTGGGCATCAACCCTTGGTGCGCGCCTCGATGACTTCCCACGTTTCCAGCGCCGTCAGCAATTGCGACTCAATTTCAGCCACGCGGGCATTCAGTCGCTTGCCTTCGGCCGGGCTTTTCTTGTAAAAATCCGGGGCCGCCAATTGCCCCGCGATCACCGCTTGCTCATCTTCCAGCGCGGCGATCAACTTCGGCAACTCATCGAGTTCGCGCTGCTCCTTGTAGCTGAGTTTCTTTTGTTTCGCTGCTGGTGCAATCGCGGCGACCGGTTCAGCCTTGGCTTGGGCCTTGATGGCAGCGGCAGGACTCGGGCGCTGGCGCTCCCAATCGGAATACCCGCCGACATATTCGCGCCACTTGCCTTCGCCTTCGGAAACGATGACTTGAGTGACGACATTATCGAGGAAGGTGCGGTCATGGCTGACCAGGAACACGGTGCCGGCGTAATCTTCCAACAATTCTTCGAGCAATTCGAGCGTATCGATATCAAGGTCGTTGGTCGGTTCATCGAGCACCAGCACGTTGGCCGGCTTGGCGAACAAACGCGCCAGCAGCAAACGG
>JBLHNV010000014.1:0-18704 GCA_047623125.1 Janthinobacterium sp.
CAGCGCCAAGCCATCAACAAAAACCTTCAACTCGCCGGGTGCGAAACGGGTCCAGGCTTCGTTGCTCGTCAACGGCTGCGTGACGATGACAGCAACCCGGTCGCTGTGTGTCGTGACTTGCGAAAAATCGATGGTCACGTCTTCATCGGACAAACAGGCCGACACAAACGGGTGCTGGCGCACGACGTAATACAGATTGGTCGAGCAGTGCGCGAACAGCGCCGATCCGTTAGATAACATCATGTTGAACGTGCCGTGGGCGGAAATTTGTGCGACCAGCTCAAGCAGCGCGCGGCGTAACTCGGGCAGCTTTGGCGCATGGTCGCCGAAGCGCGCACGCAATTGCTGCAACAGATAGCAAAACGCCAGTTCGCTGTCGGTGCTGCCGACCGGACGATATGCGCCACTCAGTACCGGGGAAAAATTCTTCAGATCACCATTGTGTGCAAAGACCCAGTAGCGGCCCCACAATTCGCGCACGAAAGGATGGCAATTTTCCAATGCAACATGGCCTTGGGTCGCCTTGCGGATGTGTGCGACGACGTTTTTTGATTTGATCGGATAGCGCTTGATTAACTCGGCTACCGGCGATGCCACGGCCGCCTGGTGATCGACGAAATGGCGCACACCGGCGCCTTCGAAAAAGGCAATGCCCCAGCCGTCATGATGGGTATCGGTATGTCCGCCCCGCATCGCGAAGCCGGTAAAGCTGAAAACGATGTCGGTGGGGACATTGCAGTTCATTCCGAGAAGTTGGCACATGTTGGGTTTTGCTGCTCAATGGTAAAAGAGCCACATTACCACAGCCGCCACCGGGCATTCCGCCAGCCCCTATATCGGGTTACTGCGCCACCCCGACCTGCGGGGTTGATCTTCGCGCCGCGAGTGCCGCCTAGTGCAGCAGCACCGGCTGACTCATCAGCTCGTCGTAACTGCCGAGGAAGTCATCCACTTCTTCCATGCTCGGTTCGCTGGCGATCAATTCATTGACATCGTGCCGGAACGATTGTGCCAGCACGCCAGCGATGAAGATCTCGCGCCGCCCCCCCTTGTCGACAATTTCGTAACCGCCAAAGCGCAACGCATCGAGGCTGTGATCTGCGACAAACTCGACGACACTGTATTGCTCGCTGTTGTAGATCAGGTTCATATCAATTCCTTCGCTGATGGATCGGCTAGTCTTCTGTTCCAGATAAAGATGGGGTTGAGCTCAGCCTTTTCAAGTGTCGGATCGGCCGACCTGAGCTGCCGCGATATCGGCTTGCAACGTCAGCCACTGGTCATAGGGCGCTTGCGACAGCCATAGCCGCAATTGCTCTATGTGCGCTCCGTTCGCCAGGCCGATGAACAATTGCGCCGGCCGCTGGCGCAAGATACGGTTCAATGTAACACGCAAGACCAGATTTCCGGTACAGCACAAGCAACCGGGCGCGATCCGCACCAGCACACAGCCAGCGCCGCCCTGATCGCGGTCGTCGAGGCGTGATGTTCCATCAGCCAACCCCTCCAGGATGATGGCACTGGCCACACCCGGCGCCAGCGCTTGCGCAATCGCTATCTCGCGCGCACTGGCGCTGGCGCCGGTCACGAGCGTAGTCAAGATCAAGCCCAGCTCAAGCTCCTTTTTTTGCCAGCTTGCCCGGCTCGACACCCAGTTGTTTCAGTTTGCGGTACAGGTGCGTGCGCTCCAGACCGGTTTTTTCAGCAACGCGCGTCATGCTGCCCCCCTCGCGCCCCAGATGATGTTCGAAATACATGCGCTCGAACGCATCGCGCGCCTCGCGCAATGGCAGATCGAAGGACAGGTTGAACAGATGATGATCGCCATTGACGGTGCTGCCAGGCCGGGCTGGCACAGGCACCGGCAGCGCACTGAATATGGTGGCAACTGCTGCTGCGCCCTCTTCCGGCAATTGCGGCGGCAACATCGGACGCGGTGCCGGCGTACGCATATTTTCCTGCGCCCGCATCAATCCCTGCTGTACCGCTTTCAGCAATTTTTGCAGTGAAATGGGCTTTTCCAGAAAGTTGAGCGCTCCGATCCGGGTCGCTTCGACCGCCGTATCGATAGTGGCGTGGCCGGACATCATGATGACCGGCATCGTCAACAAGCCGTCGCGCTGCCACTCTTTGAGCAAAGTGACGCCATCGGTATCGGGCATCCATATGTCGAGCAACACCAGGTCCGGTGCGCCGGCTGCACGCGCCTCGCGCGCTTGCTGCGCATTTTCAGCAACTTGTATTGCATGTCCTTCGTCACTCAGAATTTCCGAGAGCAACTCGCGGATCCCCATTTCATCATCAACTACGAGAATGTTTGCCATCTATTTCTGCCTTCCCCATTTCGCCTGTCCCTTCGAGCCTCTGCCATATGCCTTCTTGAGCGGCAGTAATTTTATTTGTAATGCTTCTATTATTTCAAGTTGGCGACCGGTGCTAACTTTAACAGTAAAATCAGCACCGATGCACCACTTCCGTCTGCCTGATTCTGGATATCGATCTCGCCGCCATGCTCATCGATGATTTTTTTTACCATAGGCAATCCCAAGCCGGTGCCGCGCGCCTTCGACGTCACGTAGGGTTCGAATGCGCGCGCCAGGATCTGGGGTGCAATTCCCGGGCCATTGTCGATGATCGCCAACCGCACTGCGGTGCGCACAAAACCGTCCGCGCTCTGGTAATGAATCGCCTCGGTGCTGACGTCGATGCGCGGTTGCGTTGCCGCCGGCGGATGCTCGGCCAACGCATCCTGCGCATTTTGCAGCAAATTGTGAATCACCTGGCGCAACTGGGTTGCATCCCCCATCACCAAAGGCAAATCCGGCGCCAGCGCAGCGTGAATCACATCCTCGCTGCCGCCGGTGTAAAGATGCAGGATTTCTTCGACCAGTGCGTTCAGGTTCAGCGGCTCCAGCAGCGCCGGCGGCGCCTTGGCATAGTTGCGAAAATCATCCACCATGCGCTTCATCGCTGCCACCTGTTTGACGATGGTGCTGGTGCCGCGGCTCAGCAACTCGGCGTCCGGCGGCGCCAGCTTGCCCTCCAGTTTCATTTGCAAACGCTCCGCTGACAGCTGGATCGGCGTCAGCGGGTTCTTGATTTCATGCGCCAGGCGCCGCGCCACTTCGCCCCAGGCGATCGAGCGCTGCGCAGCAATCACATCGGAGATATCGTCGAACACGACGATATAGGCGCCGCCGCTTTCGACCGGCAGGCGCGAACCGCGCATCAGCAGCGCAATATCATGGTCGCCCGGCGGATGGCGCGGAATTTCAATCTGCCGCTGCCAGTGCTGGCGCCCGCTGTTGCGCGCGGCGGCCGATTGCGCGCTCTGAGCCGAGAATGCGTTGATGATTTCGCCGGCAAACTCGCGCAAGCCTTCTACCTCGACCAGCGACTGGCCCACCATCGTGCTCTGCTGCAAAATGCGCTCGACCGATTCATTCGAAGTGACCAGCTTGAAATCGACATCAAGCACCATCACGCCGGCCGACATGCTGGCCAGCACCGATTCCAGGTGAGCCTTTGCGCTTTGCAGCGCAGCGCGATTGTTTTCGACGGCGCTACGCGCTTCGAACAATTGGCGCGTCATCTTGTTAAACGATTGCGTCAGCGTGCCCAGTTCATCCTTGGTGGCCACGATCGGGCGCGGCGACAGATCGCCTTCGGCCACCGCGCGCGTTCCTTCGGCCAGCAACAACAGCGGCTTGGCCAGGTTGCTGGCAATCAGAAAGGCGCTGGCGATGGCACCAAAAATAGCCAGCAGCAGCGTCAGCGTCAGCGTCTCGATATACATCTTGCGCAAGCCGACCCGCGCCACGAAGCGTTCCTTGTACTCGCTGTAAGCGGTGCGCAGCACTTCGGCATTGGACGCCAGGTTCGCCGGCACCGATTGCAGCAATTGCAAGTAACGGCCCGTCGCACCGCGCCGCGGGTCCGGAATAGCGATCAATACCCGCAGCCGCAAACTAGTGGCCGCATCCAGCGCGGTCAAGCCATTCTGGCCATCCATGCGCAGTTCGATGCCGCCTTCCGGCGCGGCATAAGCTTGTCCCGCAGCAGCTTGCACCAGCATCGCCGCGGTCGGCAAATCGGTTTCCAGACGGGTCGTCGGATCCGCCACCACGCCACCGATCAAGCGCGCGTTCGCATCCACCAGCGTCGCGCTTTGCAGGCCGTTTTCCGCTTTCAGCAATTGTGCCAGGATGGCTTGCGACTTGTCCGGCGTCTGTCCTGCCAGTTCCTGCACGACCGCGCTGGCATGTGCGTTCAATTCGACCAGCGCAACATCCAGGCCGGCACGCCCCAGGTTCAAACCCGATTCCAGCGCCGCTTCGACCCGGACATCGAACCAGGATTCAATCGAATGGGATACGAACTGGACCGACACCAGGAAGATCACCAGGCCCGGCAAAATGCCGATCGTGGCGAACATCAACACCAGGCGCGCCATCAGCTTGGAGCCAAATTTTCCACGCTTGTAACGAGAATAGAGGCGCGCCAGCGAAACCCCGACCAGCACCAGCAATGACACCGCGATGGCGGCGTTCAAGCCCAATAGCCAAGAGTAGTAGCGGTCGAAAAAACCCGAGTTGTCAGACGCAGTGGCCAGCAGGAACAGCAGTATGCATACTATGCCACCACCCACCGCCACCAGATAACGCAGCGTGCGCGTCATCTACTCGGCCTTGTAAATGAAAGATTTCTTGTTCGACGACAAGCGCCAGTCGCTGTTATTAAAGGCATTTACCTGAATCGGCTTGGGCAGATAGTCGCGATCCATCCCCATCTTTAGCGTGACGTTGTAAAGTTCGCCCGTTTTCAATGCGGCGCGCGGCGCGATTACCCAGCGACTCGGGCGCCGGATCAGGAACAGCGCATCGTCGAGCGATGAAAAGGTTTGCTGCACGCTGCCGATGATCGTCACATGGTACTGGCGCGTCAGCACATTGTAGTAAATGCGGCTGGTTTGCTTGGCCGTGATGGCCGTTTCATCGAACCAGTACCAACGCGGACGCGTCAGTGCGATCTCGGTCGTAAAATAAATCTGCACGCCATGCTGGATGGCGTCTTCCAACCCATGATTGAGTTCGAATGCATAGCTAGCGGCCAAGCGGTAGCCCTCATCGGCCACTTCGATACGGGCTTGGACGATCTCGACGCCCTCTGCCGCGCGGACCTGAGGCAGCACGCATGTCAGCATCAACAGCGCGGCCAGGATGCGAAAAAAACGCTGCGTCACCATGGGGCCGATGCTCGGCAAGTCTTCCAAAAAACGACCCCCGAAATGAGCATTGTCTTGACCGATGAAGTGAGCACTGCCTTGGCCACTGAGGTGAGCACCACTATGCCGCGTTCTTTTGAAACAGCGCGTAAAACAAGCCATCATGATCCGATTCGGCTCCGTCAGCGGCGCCGGTCGGCAGCAATTGGCCGGGGGCATCAAGGCGCGTCGCATGATTGCGCACCGCAAATGCGGCAGCTTGGGCCTCGGACTCTTGCGGCCACAAGGAGCAGGTAACGAACAGCAATTTACCATCCGGAAGTAGCATCTGCCAAAGATTGTCGAGAATTTTCGCGCCAAGTGTTGCAATTTGCAATGCGTCGCCCTTGCGCCGCAGCCAGCGAATATCCGGATGGCGACGTACGATGCCCGATGCCGTGCATGGCACATCGGCCAGGATGCGGTCGAATTGCACGCCATCCCACCAGTCGTTTTTCTGGGCATCGGCGGCCTTGATCGTCGCGTGAAGGCCAAGTCGCTCCAGGTTTTCAACGATGCGCGGCAAGCGCTTGGCATCGGCGTCTATCGCAGTGAGTTCAATCTTGGCCGCTTCCAGCAAGTGACACGCCTTTCCGCCCGGCGCCGCGCACGCGTCCAGCACCCGCATGCCGTCATGCACGTCGAGCAACGGTGCAGCCAGTTGTGCGCCGGCGTCCTGCACCGACACCAGACCTTGCTCGAAACCCGGAATCAGCGCCACGCCGATCGGTTTGGCCAGGCGCACCGCCAGCGGCCCGACCTGAGTCGCCGCGATGCCGGCTTCGGCCAGCAAGGCCAGGTAAGCGGACACACTGCCCTGGCGCAGATTCACGCGCAGCGTCAACGGCGGAGGCAGATTGCCTGCGCTCAGTATCTGCTGCCACTGGCGCGGATAAGCCGTACGCGTGGCATCGATCCACCACTGGGGATAGTTCCACTCAGCCGCCGGTTGCTGCAGCGCCGCTTGCATCAAAGCGGTGCGTTCGCGCAAGAAGCGGCGCAGCACGGCATTGACCATGCCTTTCGCATGCGCGAGGTCGGGATGCGCGCTGGCGCACGCGACAGCCTGGTCGACGACGGTAAACTCTTCATAGGGCTGCGCATCGTCGGGGGCCACCATCAAGCTCAGAGCGCAAGCGAGCAAACCGGCCAGCATCGGTGGCTCGGGCGCTTTCGATGTCATCAAGGCGATCAGCGCTTCGCTGCGCCCGAGTTGGCGCATCGTGCGGTAGGCGATGTCCTGGATCGCGCCACGCGCTTGCGGCAGTGCCCCACTTTGTGCAAACACGATGGCCAGTGCCTGCGGCAGCGCGGTGCCGGTTTGCACCTGGGCCACCGCATTGGCCGCACCCAGCAGACAAAATGCCAACGAATCCGGTTTCAAGTCCGCCTTGAAGCCCGGTTGCAGCACGGGCTTGAGGTCGGGATGGTAGCTGGGACGGGGCTTGAGCGGAGCGGTCGCTTTCGCCACTGCGGGTTTCAATTTGAGCGTTGGGCGCTTGTTCATATCAACTATCCTGATGTGCTTGCGCGCGGCGCGCGGCTGGTGCACAGTTTAAAGGGTCGATTGTAGCGGCTGCGGACAACTCTGACGCTTCAGGTTGCGGCGATCCGACAAATTCCCACACAAACACGTTCCTGAATGCAGGCACTTTGCCCTGCGCAGAACGCCCGATGCCGCTTCAAGTACATTACCGCGGCCGTCGGACCAGCGGCGAACCAGTATAATTACCGCTGTTTGGTCGCCGCCTCGCGGCTGACCATTTTGCCCCTACACGATTATTTGGCGCGGCCCTGCCGCCACATTGCCCATGCTTGCCCAACAAAAACAAGAGATTACCGCGCTGCTCCAGGCGGCCCTGACGCCGCTGCTGGCCGATGTTGCACACACACCTGCGCAGGTGTTGATCGTGCTGGAACGTCCGCGCGACGCGACGCACGGCGACATCGCCTGCAATATCGCGATGCAGTTGGCCAAGCAGTTAAAAATGAATCCGCGCGCACTTGCGCAAGCGATCGTGGCCGGCCTGCTGAGCCAGAGCGGCAGCAAGGACTTGATCGAGTCGGCCGATGTTGCCGGCCCGGGCTTCATCAATTTGCGTATCGCGGCACACGCCAAGCAAGCGGTCGTGACGACGATCTTGCAACAAACGGCCGCGTTTGGCACCAGCGACGCTGGCGCCGGGCGCCCGGTCGTCATTGAATTCGTATCGGCCAATCCGACCGGCCCGCTGCACGTCGGCCACGGGCGCCAGGGCGCGCTCGGCGACGCGATGGCGGCGCTGTTCGAGGTCCAGGGTTACCAGGTCACGCGTGAGTTCTATTACAACGATGCCGGCGTGCAGATCCAGACGCTGGCCAATTCGGTGCAGGCGCGCGCTGCCGGCTTCAAGCCGGGCGACGCACAATGGCCCGAGCCAGCCTACAACGGTGATTACATCGCTGACATCGCACATGACTTTCTGGCTGGCAAGACGGTATGCGCCAGTAATGGCGCACCGGTCACCGCCAGCGGCGATGTCGCTGACATCGACTCCATCCGCGCCTTCGCCGTCACGTACCTGCGCAATGAACAAGACATCGATTTGCAAGCGTTTGGCGTCAAGTTCGACAATTACTACCTCGAATCATCGCTGTACAGCGATGGCAAGGTCGCGCAAGCGGTGCAGCTGCTGGTGGAGGCCGGGAAAACGTATGAGCAAGATGGCGCGCTGTGGCTGCGCACCACCGAGTACGGCGATGACAAGGACCGCGTGATGCGCAAGTCCGACGGCACTTTCACCTATTTTGTGCCGGACGTCGCTTACCATATCGTCAAATGGCAGCGCGGCTTTACCCAAGCCATCAATGTTCAGGGCAGCGACCACCACGGCACGATGGCGCGCGTGCGCGCCGGCTTGCAAGCGGTCAACCTGGGCATCCCGCAAGGTTACCCGGATTACGTGCTGCACAAAATGGTCACCGTGATGAAGGATGGCGCCGAAGTCAAGATCTCGAAGCGTGCCGGCTCCTATGTCACCGTGCGCGACCTGATCGACTGGTCAGGCGGCGGCGACATCACCCGGGGCCGCGATGCAGTGCGCTTCTTCCTGATTTCACGCAAGGCCGATACCGAGTTCGTGTTCGACGTCGATGTCGCGCTGACCAATTCGGACGAAAACCCCGTCTACTACGTACAGTATGCGCATGCGCGCATTTGTTCGGTGCTGGCCCAATGGGGCGGCGACGAAGCGATGCTGATCGACGTCGACCTCGCGCCATTGACCGCGCCGCGCGAAGCGACGCTGCTGGCCACGTTGGCGCACTATCCGGAAGCGCTGGCGCGCGCGCTGGCCGAACTCGGGCCGCACCAGATCGCGTTCTATCTGCGCGACTTGGCTGGCGAACTGCATAGCTATTACAATGCCGAACGCGTGCTGGTCGATGACGCGCCCACAAAAATGGCACGATTGGCGCTGATGCTGGCGACCCGTCAGGTGCTGCGCAACGGCCTGGCATTGATCGGCGTCTCGGCGCCAAATAAAATGTAAGCGAGAAGGCTGATCCTCATGATGAATTTTACCCCCCGGCGCCAGCAAGGCAATGCCGTCATCGGTGTCATCGTTGGCATGGTGATCGGCCTGATCGTCGCAGTCGGCGTTGCACTGGTGATCACGAAAGGGACCTCGCCGTTCACGGACAAGCTGGGCAAAGCAGGCAAGAGCAGTGAACCGACCGCCAGCCAGATCAGCGATCCGAACCAGCCGATGTATGGCGCCAGAGGCACGGTGCAGATGCCTGCCAAGGAAACCTCGCCGGCGCCACCGCCGCAAGATCCCCTACAGGAATTGCTGTCCAGCATGCAGCCTGCGCCCACGGCTGAGCCCGCTGCAGCGCCTGCGGCTGCGCTCGCTGCTGCGCCCGCTGCCAGGTCCGTGATCAAGCAGCAAGACAAACCCAGAAGCGTCGAAGCGGTGACCAGGCTTGACGCTCAGGATGACAAGTATTTCTATTTTCTACAGGTCGGCGCCTTCCGCAACATGAGTGAAGCAGAAAACTCCCGCGCCAGGCTGGCGCTGCTGGGACTCGAAGCGGCAGTGACCGACCGCATTACCGACAATGGGGTGCTGCACCGGGTGCGGGTGGGCCCCTTCAGCGAACAGGGTTCGATGAACCGGGTGCGCACCAGACTCACTGACAACGGCATCGACGTGGCCGTCGTGCGCAATCAAAAACCAACCCGGGAGTGATGATGCTGAAAAAAATATTGCTGGCGCTGACCTTGTGCAGCGCAGTCCTGTCCTTGTCCGCCGCTGCCGCACCAAAGAACGGCGTCGACTACCTGACACTGCCGACGGCCCAGGCCACGGCATCTGGCAAAAAAATCGAAGTCATCGAGTTTTTCGCCTATTACTGTCCGCACTGCGATGCATTCGAAACGGCATTGTCCGCCTGGGTCAAGGCCCAGGGCGCCAACATCGTTTTCAGGCGCATCCACGTGCAACTCAATGACGCCGTCGCGCCGCAGCAGCGTCTGTTTTTTACGCTGGAGGCATTGGGGCTGCTCGAGCAATATCACGACAAAGTATTTCGCGCGATGCATGTCGATCGGCTGCGCCTGAACACCGATGCGCTGGTGCTTGATTTCATCGAAAAACAAGGCATCGACCGCAAAAAATTCAGCACCGCCTACCGTTCGTTCGGCGTCGATGCGCGACTGCGGCAAGCCAATGCGATGATGGACGCCTACCGCGTCGACTCCTGGCCGATGATCGCGATCGACGGCCGCTTCCTCACGTCGCCAGCGCAAGCGAATGAAGGTGCGAAAGCGGCGAAAAATGAAGCCCAGTTGCACGTACAGGTATTGGCGGTGATGGATTATCTGGTGGCGACGGCTAAAGCTGAAAAGAAATAAATGCGCGCGCATAGCGATTCAGCCAACCCGGCGGCAACCTCTTTGACCACGTCATCGGCCGGTGCACCGGCTGCGGCCATATTGTCGGCTGCAAGCATCAGGTCTTCCTGCCAGGCCTCTCCTGCAGCGCCGCTGACTGCCGCGATCGCGATCGAACTGGTGGCCGAAACCGGCTCCACCAACGCCGACTTGCTGGCGCGACTAGAGCAGCTCGATGGCCCGCTGCTGCTGATCGCGCAGCACCAGAATGCGGGGCGCGGACGGGCCGGGCGCAGCTGGCTGTCGGCGCCCGGCGCGGGCCTGACTTTTTCGCTGGCTTGGAAATTTCGCAGTCCGCTGCACAGTCTGATGGGCTTGCCGTTGGCGGTCGGCGTCGCGCTGGCCGAGAGCATGGCTGCGCTCGGCTTGCAGGTAACGCTGAAATGGCCGAACGACGTGCTCAAGGATGGCCACAAGCTGGCTGGCATCTTGATCGAAACGCGCAATGTGGCAGACCAGAATCGGTCTGCATCAACGTGGGCCGTGATCGGCATCGGCATCAACCTGACGGTGCCCGATGCGCTGGAAATGCAGATCGGCCACGCAGTCGCTGCGGCGCCGCAGCTGGCACAGATGGAGCGCCATCAATTGATGGCCACATTGCTGGGCCATCTGGCACAAGCGCTGACCGCATTCGATGAGGCCGGCTTCTCCGCATTTAGCGCGCGCTGGAACGGGTTCGACGCGTATCAGGGGCAATCAGTAACGATCACCGACCGCGGCCAGATATTGCACGAAGGACGCGCCAGCGGCGTCGACGCTCTGGGCCGGCTGCTGCTCGATGGCCCGGGCGGGCGGATCGCCATCGTTTCCGGCGACGTTACGCTACGCGTCAAACAGGGGTAAAACATGCTGCTGCTGATCGACGCCGATGACAAGAGCGACGCTGCCGGCGAACCTGCTCCCACTTTAACCATACAACCATGCTACTGCTGATCGACGCTGGAAATACCCGCATCAAATGGGCGCTGGCCGATGACGGCGCCGGGCTGGGTGCCTGGGCCGCTTCTGGCGAACTGGTACATGCCGAACTGGCGCAACTGCCGGCGACCTTGCAACTGGCGCTGTCTGGCCGAACCGTGTCCCGCGCGCTGATATCGAACGTCGCCGGCGATGCCTCAGGCTTGTCGTTACGCGCAGCGCTGGGGCACGTTCTGCAGCAAGGGCCGGGGCAAGCCCGGCCGGCGACCGAGATCAGCTGGTTCGCATCGCTGCCACAACTGGCCGGCGTAAAGAATGGCTACCGCAATCCGGCGCAACTGGGCTGCGACCGCTTCGCCGCAGCCATCGGCGCGCGCGCCTGCCAGCCCGGGCGCGCATTGATCGTCGCCACCTGCGGCACGGCGACGACAATCGATGCGATCACGCCGGACGGCGCGTTCATCGGCGGCATGATTTTGCCAGGACTAGGCTTGATGGCCAGTTCCTTGGCGCGCAATACCGCCCAGCTGCCGCAAGTGGGATCGGACGCGGCGATCCGGGCCGGCTTTGCCGACAATACCGACGATGCGATCATCCAAGGCTGCCTCGCAGCGCAGGCAGGCGCCATCGAGCGCGCCTGCGCCGCACACCCAAGCGCGCATGCAACCGACGCCGTGCTGTGCATGCTGTCGGGCGGCGCAGCGCGCTTCATCGCGCCGCACCTGGCAGTGCCGCATCAAATGACCGCCAATATCGTGCTGATCGGTTTGCAGGCGGCGGCGAACAGCAAGGAGCACCCATGTTGAAATTCCTGTTCGCTTTGCTGCTGCTCGCCAATGGCTTGCTGTGGGCCTATGGCGAAGGCTACCTAGGCCAGCTCGATGGCCAGCTGCGCCAGCCGCAGCGGATGGCGCAGCAACTCAATGCCGACCGTCTGAAATTGATCGCAAAGCCCGGCGCCATGGCCTCAGAAGCGGATGCCGACACAGCGATGCCGGCACCAGCAAGCGCGGCCAGCGAAGCAGTGGCGGCCGCATCCGTGGCTAACCCGGCGCCAACCGAATCGCTGGCCCCGCCCGCAGCAGCGAGCGCAGCCGCACCGCCCCTCGCCTGCATCGAAATCGGCGATTTCAGCAGCCCGGAGGCGGCGCATTTCGCATCCCGGCTGGCGCCGCTGGCATTGCCCCAGACACCGTCGCGCATCGCTATCGCAGGCCCGGCAAGCACCGGCTACATCGTTTATATTCCCGCGCAGGGCGGCAAGGAAGGCGCGACGCGCAAAGTGGCTCAATTGCAGCGCCTGGGCGTCAAGAATTATTTCATCATGGCCGACAGCGCGACGCTGCGCTGGTCGGTGTCGCTGGGCGTCTTCAAATCCGAAACGGCGGCGCAAAACCTGCTCGCTGACATGCTCAAGCTTGGCATACGCAACGCCCGCATCGCGCCGCGCGTGTCGACCAGCAAGCTGCTGGCGTTTCAACTTCGCCGCATTGACCCCGACACCAAATTGCGCCTCGCGCAAATCAGTGCAGACTTCCCAGCCCAGCGCATGCGCGCCTGTCAGTAATCAAGCAAACCGTTAGCGCTGCACCACCAGCGGCTTTAGCCTGAACCCGACCGGCAGTGCAGCCATCGCTTGTTCGGCAGCGGCCCGACTGTGGAACGGCCCGCCATACAATCGATGCAGCGCATCTGCGTGGACCACGACAATCGCTCCGAGCGTGCCGGCATAGGGCGCCAGGCGCGCGCGCATCTGCTGCGCATTGCCGGCGTGCGAAAACGCGCCCAGTTGCAGATAGTAGCCGCCAGCTACCTGCGGGACTGCCGTCTCGGCAAGCATCATCTCGGCCAATCCGGCGGGAACCGGTGACACAGGCGTGAGCGGCACAACGGGTGGCAGCACCAAAACCGTTGGCGCCAAAACCGTTGCCGGCAGCGCCGCTGCAGGCAATGTCATTTGGCTGGCCATGCGTTCGATATCGGCTGGCAGCAATCGCTCAAGCTTGATGTCATGACTGCCGTTGATCAGCAAGCCCAGTTTCAGCGCCGCCACATAGGAAACATCAACGATCCGGCTGGCATGAAACGGGCCGCGGTCGTTGATGCGCACGATCACCTGCTTGCCGCTGTCCAGGCTGGTAAGGCGCGCATACGACGGAATCGGCAGCGTCGGATGCGCCGCTGTCATCTTGTACATGTCGTAAATTTCGCCGGACGCGGTCGGCAAGCCATGAAATTTTTTGCCATACCAGCTGCCGACGCCGCGCTCGGTGAACGGCAAGTCATCCGTGATCGGCGTGTAGGTGGTACCGAAAATGACATACGGGCGGCTGGCCGCTTTTGAGTAAGGCTCGACGCGCGGCTGCGCATCGGGGATCTGGTGAAGGTCGGGCGGCGGATTGTCACCCGGCCCATCGTCCTTGTAATAGCCGCCGCGCCCGGAACCGGCCGGCGGCAACCCATCGCCTTGTCCAGTACGCACACCGGAGCCACTGCCGGTCGGTGGCGCGCTGGCGCAACCGGCCAGTACCAGCAATGCCAGCAGAACCGGCAACAGCGGATACAGTGACATCCGGGTGAGCGCACCGGAGGCCGGTTGCATCAGGTTTGCACCAGTTTGCGGTGGTGCTGGATGCTCATCAAGATGCCGGCCCCTAGGCTCAGCGTGACCAGCGCGGTGCCGCCGTAGCTGAGCAAAGGCAGCGGCACGCCGACCACCGGCAAAATACCGCTGACCATGCCCATGTTGACGAAGGCATAGGTAAAGAAAATCATCGTGATTGCGCCAGCCAGTAACCGTGTGAATAGCGTCGGCGCATTGGCTGCAATCATCAGCCCGCGCCCGATCAGCGCCGTGTACAGCAGCAGCAGCAGCAGGTTGCCCATCAAGCCGAATTCCTCGGAAAAGACTGCAAAAATGAAGTCGGTGGTGCGTTCAGGAATGAATTGCAAGTGGCCCTGGGTCCCCTTCAGCCACCCCTTGCCGGTCATGCCGCCAGAACCGACGGCGATCGTCGACTGGATGATATGAAAGCCCTTGCCCAGCGGATCCGAGGTCGGATCGATCAGCATCATGACCCGCTGGCGCTGATAATCGTGCATCACCGACCAGATCACCGGCAAACTGGCGATGCCCGTGACAGCCAGGCCGACCAGCATTTTCCACGACAGACCGGCCAGGAAAATGACATAAAAACCGGCCGCCACCACCAGCAGCGCCGTACCCAGGTCGGGTTGCTTGAGGATCAGCGTCACCGGAATGACCAGCAGCAAGGCGGCGATGGAAAACGACTGCCAGCGCAGCATGCCGGCGCGCTGCTGAAAGAACCAGGCCAGCATCAGCGGCATCGCAATTTTCATGATTTCGGACGGCTGAAAATCCACGCCGATATACAACCAGCGGCGCGCGCCCTTTTTGATGATGCCAAACATGAACACGGCCACCAACAAGGCCACGCCCGCCGCGTACAGCGGCACCGCGAGCCGCATCAGCGTTTGCGGCGGCACGTTGGCGGCGATCCACATGACGATGAAACCGACGATGATATTGCGAATTTGCGCTTCCAGCCGGCCCGGGAAATCGATGCTGGCCGAGTACATCGTGACCAGGCCCGTCGACAGCAGCAGGAAAATGACCAGCGCCAGCGGTCCATCGAAGACGATGAAATAGGGGCGAATCCGGGACCATAGCGAGCGGCTATTATTTATCGACATGCAGGCATCCTCATCTTCATTGGCATCGTCATCGCTTGTCGCCCGGTATCTCAAAACCAGGCTTGGCGCCGGCGCCCTGCACTATCTGCACCTGCGGCAGCAAGCGCCGCACTGCGCCATCTTCCTTGGGCGCGCTGGCCGCCTGCGTCTCGCCGGGGCGCTTGCCCAGCAGGTAAAAATCGAGCGCCTTGCGTACGATAGGCGCCGCTGCCGCCGCCCCGAAGCCGCCGTTTTCGACGATGATCGCAATCGCTATGCGCGGCTTGTCGAGTGGTGCAAATGCGGTAAACAAGGCATTGTCGTGCAAATGGTCGGCCAGCAGCTTGGCATTGTACTTTTCATTTTTCTTGATGCCGACCACCTGCGCGGTGCCGGTCTTGCCGCCCACCGTATAGCCGGCATCGGCGAACACGGCCGACCCGGTGCCGTCGGCTTCACTGGTCACGCCGACCATCGCATTCTTGATGAACTCGATGTTTTCCTTTTTCAAAGGAATCCGATAACTTTCGGTCGGCACAGTGAGTGTGCGCGCACGCGTCATGCCATCTTCGATGATTTTGACCAGATGCGGCTTCATGACGACACCGTCGTTGGCCAGGTTGGCCACCGCATGCGCCATTTGCAGCGGAGTAAAGCTCGCGTAGCCTTGTCCGATACTGACCGAAATCGTGTCGCCGCCAACCCATTTCTGCTGCGCTGCAGTCTTGAAACGGCTGCGCTTCCACGCTGACGATGGCAAAATTCCGGTTTTTTCATAGCTCAGATCGATGCCGGTCAACTGGCCGAATCCGAACGGCTTCATGAAATCGTGGATCGCATCGATGCCCATGTCATTTCCGAGCTGGTAATAATAAGTATCGCAGGAAGCAACGATCGACTTGCGCATGTCGACTATGCCATGGCCGCCAACCTTGTCATCGCGAAACTTGTGGCCGCCCAGCATGAAAAATCCGGGATCGGAGATCGACTGGCCGGGCGTGCGCAGGCCCAGTTCCAGTGCGGCCAGCGCCATGAATGGCTTGAACGTGGAGCCGGGCGAATAGGTGCCGGACAACGCGCGGTTCATCAGCGGCCGGTCGAGCGAAGTATTGAGTTCGTCCCAGCTTTGCTGGTCGATGCCGTCGACGAACAGATTCGGGTCGTAACCGGGGCGCGATACATAGGCCAGGATATCGCCGGTGGCCGGTTCGATCGCTACCAGAGCGCCGCGCCAATCGCCGAACGCTTCCTCCACCACCTTTTGCAGCTCGATGTCGATCGACAAGATCAGGTTGCTGCCGGGTCTGGCCGGCGTGCGCGACAGCGTGCGCACGGCGCGCCCGCTGGCCGACACTTCAACTTCTTCGTAGCCAGTGGTGCCATGCAGCACGCTCTCGTAACTCTTTTCGACGCCGTTCTTGCCCATGTGGTCAGTGCCACTATAGTTCGCGGCATCGTCGGAATCTTCGATCGCCTTCGCTTCGGACTGGTTGATGCGGCCGATGTAGCCGATTACGTGCGAAGCGACATCGCCGAGCGGGTACTGGCGAAACAGCCGCGCCTGGATCTCGACGCCAGGAAAACGGTAGCGCTGCGCAGTGAAGCGCGCCACTTCGTCATCGGTTAAGCGCGTACGCAGCGGCACGCTGACGAAACTCCTCGATTCATCCAGCAACTTCTTGAAGCGGCGGCGGTCCTTGACATCCACGGCGACCAGCATGGCCAATTGATCGATGACCGCTTCGAGGCTGTCGGTCAACTTGGAAGGGGTAATTTCCAGCGTATAGGCCGAATAATTGCGCGCCAGCACCACACCGTGGCGATCCACGATCATGCCGCGGTTCGGTACCACCGGCACCACCGCGATCCGGTTTTCTTCGGCTTGCAATGCGTATTGATCGTGCTTGATAACTTGCAGCCAGACAAAACGTGCCAGCAGCAGCGAAAAACAGATGAACACCAGAATCGCCAGTGCGGCCAGGCGCTGACGAAAAAGGTGCAATTCGAGTCGTGTGTTCTTGATTTCAGTCATGAATTAGTCAGCAACATGCGCAGCTCAAATCGGGCGCGTATGGTCGCGGTGAAGCGTGCGGCGCTGCGGCGCCAGCAGGAGCCACGTCACTACCGGCCATAGCAGGACCGAGACGCCGCTTTCAGCAAAAAAGAGCCATCCGGGAAATTTTCCGGATATCAGTGAGCGAATCGCCAGTTGAATCGCCTGTGCCAGCAGCAGCAGCGGCAACACGTGCAAGGCTTGCATGATGACCGGGAACCATAGCACACGACGGTGCATCATGATCGCGAAATAGGACAGCAAGGTATAGGCCAGCGCATTTTCGCCCAGCAGCGTCGCATCGTGCACATCCATCAGCAAGCCCATGAAAAAGGCCACGCCGATGCCGACCTTGCGCGACTGATGCAAGCCCCAGAACACCAGCACCAGCGCGACAAAATCGGGCGCACCGACAAATCCGCCCCACGGCATCAGGTTCAGCAGGAAGGCGCAAAACAAACTGCATCCGATGAATAACGGACTCACTGGCAGCAAGATGTAATTGGGGCCGCTCATGGCGCACTCTCCTTCGGTTGCGGCGCTGGCGCCGGTGGTGCTTTGGTTGCCACCGGCAGCGCAGCCTTGCCGGCGCGCTTGACGTTGGCTTTTGCCTCGGGCGGGCGCGGCAGCAGATCAGGCGCCGACATCAGGATCAGCAATTGGGTATTGTTGTCAATGCCGGCCAGTGGCCGACAAACGACGTGGCCGAAGGCCCCGGTCGCGCTGTTCTCAACTTGCACCACGCGCGCTACCGCCAGACCGCCGGGGTACACGCCGTCGATGCCGGACGTGACCAGCACATCACCCACCTGGATGTCGGCATTGGGCGCGACGAAACGCAAGTCGAGCAAGCCGGACTGGCCGCGGCCATAAGCGACGCTGCGCAAGCCGTTGCGCAGCACCTGGACCGAAATCGCCTGCTCCGTATCGGTCAGCAGCGTCACTTCGGAGGTGAACGGGAATACACGCGTGACCTGACCCACGACGCCGAGGCTGTCGATGACCGGCAGTCCGGGCACGACACCCTCGCGACTGCCGCGGTCAAGCACGATCTTGCGCGTAAAGAAGTCACGCGCCTCATACAGAATTTCGCCCAGGATCGACTTGACCGGAATCCGGTCACGCGCATCCATCAGTTTACGCAAATGATTGTTTTCAACGACCTGACGTTGCGACTGCTGCACGGTTTGTGCAACCGCTATTTGCTGGCGCTTCAGTTCTTGCAATTCTTTTTCGAGCGCTGCGATCGATGAAAAGTACGCACCCATGCGCGATCCGATATCGCGCGGCACCAGCGCTGCCATTTGAAAAGGATAGAGTGCGGTCGCGGCCGCCTTGCGCACCGCCGACAAGGCATCGAAGCGCGCATCGATGACCAGCAAGGCAATCGAAATGCACGCGAACACGATCATCTTGAAGCGGGCCGAGGCGCCTTGCTTGAAAAGTGGCGGAGGACTGTATTCCATGAATTCCAATAATCTGGCGCGTGCGCGCCGATGACCGGGCTTCCGACATGGACCAACCCGTGGCCGGGTAGAACTCGCGGTTCCACGCCGGCCTTATTCTTTATTCGTACGAAAACATCGAGCCGAGCTTGTCCATACGCTCGAGCGCCATGCCAGAGCCGCGCACCACACAGGTCAGCGGATCTTCTGCAACTAGCACCGGCAAGCCGGTTTCTTCCATCAGCAAACGGTCCAGGTCGCGCAACAAGGCGCCGCCACCGGTCAGCATCATGCCTTTTTCGGCGATGTCGGCACCCAGTTCCGGCGGCGTTTGCTCGAGCGCGTTCTTGACGGCCGACACGATATTGTTCAGCGGATCAGTCAGCGCTTCCAGAA
>JBLHNV010000015.1:0-18369 GCA_047623125.1 Janthinobacterium sp.
ACCGGGGCCGCGATCACGGGCCGCGAAGCGCTGGTCATCGAATGGGATCATGGACCGAACGCTAGCTATGATTCGATGGCCTTCAGAAAAACGCTGGAAACGGCTGCGCGCCAACCCGCCAAGGCGCTGCGCGACGAGGGCAAGACGATGGCGGCGCTGGCCGGCGCGAAGAATGCCGTGTCTGCCGAGTATTATTTGCCACATCTGGCACATGCGACGATGGAACCTCCGGTCGCCACCGCCCGCATCGTCGATGGCCGCTGCGAAGTGTGGGCGCCGGTGCAGGCACCGCAAGCGACTGTCGCGATCGTCGCCAAACATCTGGGTCTGACGATCGATCAGGTGACCGTCAATGTTACGCTGCTGGGCGGCGGTTTCGGGCGCAAGTCAAAGCCCGACTTTGCGGCCGAGGCGGCGCTGTTGTCCCGGGCCATGGATGGCAAGCCGGTCAAGGTGCAATGGACGCGCGAAGATGATGTGCAGCACGATTATTATCACGCGGTATCCGTTGAGCATTTCGACAGCGCGCTCGATGAAGACGGCAAGCCGATCGCGTGGTTGCACCGCTCTGCGGCGCCGACGATACGTTCGACTTTCGTGGCCGGCGCAATGGGCCTGGGTGTCAACGAAATGGGGCACACGGCGATCAACATCCCGTACCAGATTCCGAACATTCGCATCGAAACACCGGAAGTGCCGGCGCTGGCCCGGATCGGCTGGTTCCGCTCGGTCTACAACATTCCGCATGCCTTCGGGGTCCAGTCTTTCGTGGCCGAACTCGCCTTCGCCGCCAAGCGCGACCCGAAAGAGTATCTGCTGGAGTTGATCGGCCCGGCGCGCCGCATCGATCCGCGCACGATGGGCGATACCGCCAATTACAGCGAATCGCCCGAGCGCTATCCGATCGACACGGGCCGCATGCGCGGCGTCATCGAACTCGCGGCCAAGGGCGCCGGCTGGGGGCGCACGTTGCCAGAAGGCCATGGCCTGGGCATTGCGATGGCGTATTCGTTCATGACCTATACGGCAGCGGTCATCGAAGTGGCAGTCGATGCCAAAGGCGGCATGCGCATCGTCGGCGTCGACATGGCCATCGACTGCGGAGCGCAAGTCAATCCCGAGCGAATCCGTTCGCAAGTCGAGGGCGCCGTCATCATGGGCTTGACGCTGGCCATGCATGGCGAGATCAGCTTCAAGGATGGCCGCGTGCAGCAATCGAATTTCCACGACCATGTGCTGTTGCGGCAACGCGAAGCGCCGCGCGAGATCCGCGTTCACCTCGCTCAATCCGATTACAGCGTGGCGCCGGGCGGGGTTGGCGAACCGGGCTTGCCGCCAGTCGCGCCAGCGCTGTGCAATGCGATTTTTGAGGCCACCGGCAAACGCATCCGGCAATTGCCGATCGCGCAGCAACTGGCGCCGGCTTGATCTGAACCGGCGTTGCATCGGATCTGATGCGAGCATGTGAGCATGCCTCTGGCGCCGCTGTCGGTTTGCCGCGCCAGTGCGAGTTGGTGACGATGCCAGCGGCCGGCCGCAATGGCAACATGACCCTCTCGGGGCGGGCGCGGCCAGCGCCGTTTTGTGAGCGCTGCGCCACAGTGCGTTGAATTTGCATGATTCATGCGTCAACCGGATAGCCTGTCGAGAGTTGTCGATTTTGTACTATTCATTCTTTACTTTGAGCGCTTTCTGGAACGCTGGCGCGAGCGCCGGTTGCCACTGCTTGTTACCCTCAAAAAGTATGCATACACGATTTTTTTTATCCCTTTGCCTCGCTTGGCCACTGTCTGCGAGCGCCAGTCCGGAGGCGCTGATCGATCTGATGGCCGTGCCGGGCAGCGCTGCTCTGGGAGCGATGCAGCGCATCCAGAGTTCGCCTTACAAGGGCGCCAACGTCGGCTACGACCTGGTGCCGCTATACGTGTATGAAGGCGAACGGGTATTCCTGCATGGGACCCGGCTGGGTCTGAAACTGGTCAGCGAACCGGGCTATAGCGTCGATGTATTACTCGACTATCGTTTCGAAGGCTATCCCTACGACCAGACTCCGGCCGTGCTGGACGGGTTGCCAAAGCGCACGCCATCGGTCGATCTGGGAATCGCTTATCGTCATCGCGCGAACTGGGGCAATCTGGATGCCGAAATCCTGCACGACGCCGGCAGTACCAGCTATGGCACCGAGGCGCGTTTCGGCTACAGCTATGATTGGCAATCGGGGCGCTGGCATCTGCGTCCGAGCGTGACGGTGGCGCACCGCAGCAGCAATTTGAACAATTATTATTACGGTGTGGAAGCGGCGCATGCGCATGCCCTGCGTCCGGCTTACATGCCCGGCGCCGGCACCAACTGGTCGCTGGGAGTGTATGCGTACTATGACTTGACGCTGCGCTGGCGCTTGCTGGGCGGCGTCGGCGTCAATCTGCTGGACAAGAAGGTACGCAACAGCCCGATCGTTGAAGACCGCGTGCAACCGACGGCGCTGATCGGTGCGGCGTATGACTTCGGCAGCCACAAAGACCATGCCGATGCCAGCCAGGCGCTGCATGTGAAGCTGATGGCCGGAGTGGCCACCGATTGCAATTTGCTCAATGCGATGTCGCTGCGTTGCATGTCCACCAGCACGCCCGAACGCACCCGTATTCAGGGCCTCGAAGTGGGTCAGACGTTGATCGAGCGCGTCAACGGCTGGCCGCTCGATTTTGTCGGTTATGTCGGGGTGCTGCATCACGATGAGCGCGGCTTTCAATCCAATGGATTGCAACTCGATGCCAGCATCAAGGTGTATTACCATGGCTTCCCGTGGCGCTCGCGCGTGCGTACCCGGATCGGCATGGGGGCCGGCGTATCTCTGGCGCAGCGGGTGCCGCTGGTCGAAGCGCAAGATCAGGCCCGGCGCGGGCGCGAAACGTCGAAGCTGCTGAACTATCTCGATCCATCCATCGACATCAGCCTGGGCGACGTGATCGGCGTCAAGCGCTGGAGCGAGACTTACGTTGGCGTCGGCGTATCACATCGCTCCGGTATTTTCGGCGCATCGCAAATCCTGGGCAATATCAACGGTGGCTCCAACTACTTCTATACTTATCTTGAAATGACGCTGTAAATGACGCTGTAAATGACACTGTAAGTGACACGCTACAGTACGCTGTCCATCACGCTGTAACCCGGCGCGTCTTCCGGTGGGCGCATGCGATTGACTCATGCTACTCCTCTTGGGCGCATGCGCCAGGCAGCGAGCACGGCGATCGCGCAGATCGCTGCGACGCACAAGAATGTTTCATTGAAAGCTGCCAGCACCGAGCCGCCGCGGTGCACGGCCAGTCGCCATTCAAGCACGATGCCGACCAGGCTCACGCCGATCGCGCCGCCCAGTTGACGCACGAAATTGATTACCGTCGACCCCTGCGCTATCAGGCTGTCGTCGACGCCGCGCATGGATCCCAGACTTAGCGACGGCAATACCAGCCCCAGCCCGATGCGCCCGATGATCGCCAGGATGGTCAGCCTGAAGAAGCCGGTATTGTGCGTGCCCAGCGCCATCAGCGCGAACGACAATGCCAGCAATGCCAGCCCGATCGCCACCAGCACATTGGGCGGGTAACGGTCGACCAGTTTGCCCGATATCCAGATTGTGATCGCCAGTACTATGCCAGCCGGCAACAGAACCAGGCCCGCTTGCGAGGGCGGATAATGCAAGCCTATTTGCATGTAAACAGGCAACAGATAAGTTGAGCCGAACAAGCCGATGCCGTAGATGAAGGCGACCAGCGCGCCCATCGCGAACTGGCGGTAGCCGAACAGCGCCAGGTTGATCAGCGGCTGTTTGGCATGCAACTGGTAGACGACAAAGCCGCACAGGCTGGCCAGCCCGATGCCGAGCAGCGCGCCAGCCTGGATCCAGTCGTCATGCAGATGGACCAGTCCGTTCAGCAAGCTGACGCTGCCGATGCCGACCAGCAGCAAGCCTTTCCAGTCGAGCGCCTGGATCGTATCCTTGGTTGGCGCATTGTGCGCCAGAAAGCGCCGTATCAGCACCAGCACCAGCAGGCAAAATGGCACCACGACGAAGAAGATGGAGCGCCAGCCGAAATACTCGACCAGAAAGCCGCCGATGCTGGGGCCGACCGCAGGCGCGAGCACGACGCCGAAGCCGAAGATGCCCATCGCGCGGCCCTGTTCGCTGCTGCCGAACATGCGCAAAATCACGATTGCCGGGATCGGTTGCAAGATGCCCGACGCGAGACCTTCGACGACGCGCATCGCCAGCAACATCGGATAATTCACGCTCAAGCCGCCGATCACGCCGCCGGCCAGCAGCAGCAGCACGGCGCCGGTATAGGTTTTGCGCAAGCCATGGCGCAGCAGTAGCCACGGCGTCGTCAGCATCGACAGCGTCATTGCCAGCATGAACGATGCCGATACCCATTGCGCGCGTTCCTGGCCGAGCGTGAAGTAGCGACTCAGGTCGGGAATGGCAACATTGACGATGGTCGACGACATGATCGCGGCCATCGAACCGATCATTACCGTCAGTAATACCATCCATTTATAGCGTGCGCCATGGCGCTCTTGCAATTGTTCCAGGGTCAGTGACATGGGGCGGCAGGGCAGGCTGTAAGTTGCCAAGTATAATGGGAAACCCATCGAACATCAGGCCAAAGATAATGGCGCCATCGGTTGGCGTCCCGGTCACGAGAATTGTCAACCGGGTTGGGGTGGCCGACAGCGTATATTGTTAGTCGCCGTACAAAAAATGGTCTCGGCTTATGCCCTGATCAGTGCAATACATTGAGCATTCTGTCAGGATGATTGCACTGGGATTCAGGGGCGATGGCATCGGTATTGCCGGACGGAAAAAAAACGTGCGCGCAGCGTCGATGCAGGGGAGTATCCGGATCATGGGCAGCGCCGTCGGCGCTGCAGTAATGACTTGAGTAATGGAATGCGGGGGCGCGTGCAGAGCGTCCCTGATTAATCAAAATAAACTGGAGTAACGTCGATGGACTTCACCGTAAGTGTTCTGCTGGGCACATTTTTGCTATCAGTCGGAGCCTTGTTCATATTTATCTGGTCGATGTCGAAAGGCTTGTTCGGCAGCGGCGTGGCTGCCGCCACCGAGATTTTTGCACCGAGTGAAATGGGGTTGGTCGAAGACCCGGCAGCGACCCCGGCGCAAAAGAGCCGGTTGCAAAAAGCGATGCGGCCGCAGGATGCCGAACATAGCATGACGGCAGAAGATGCCGAAGCGCGCGTGAATGCCGACCGTTCGACTTCGCTCGTGGTCGGCGTTTGCCTGACGCTGGCCGTGGTCTGGCTGGTGCTCGCCTCGTTCGCGGGATTGATTTCATCGATCAAGCTGCACAGCCCTGACTGGCTGGTCCAGTTCGAATGGCTGACCTTCGGACGCATCCGTCCTATTCATCTGAATCTGATCGGCTATGGCTGGTGTTCGCTGGCCGGCATTGGTGTGGCGATCTGGCTCATTCCGCGCTTGTTGAAGACCGAACTGGTGGGTGCCAAATATGCGTTGATCGGTGGCGCTCTTTGGAGCATCGGCGTGACCGCCGGCACTGTCGCAATCGCACTCGGTTATTCGGACGGACTCGAATGGCTGGAATACCCGTGGCAGATCGATATCCTGCTGGTGATCGGCGGCGCGCTGGTCGGCTTTCCGGTCTGGATGACGCTGTTGCAGCGCAAGGTCAAGCACCTGTATGTGTCGGTCTGGTACATCGGCGCTGGTTTACTGTGGTTCCCGATCCTGTTCCTGATCGCCAACTGGCCAGGCCTGCACTTTGGCGTGCAGCAAGCGACAATGAACTGGTGGTTCGGCCACAATGTGCTGGGGCTGTGGTTCACGCCGCTCGGCCTGGCTGCATCGTATTACTTCATTCCGAAGGTGCTGGGCAAACCGATTCACTCGTACAATCTGTCGCTGCTGGGTTTCTGGTCGCTGGCATTCTTTTACAGCCAGGTCGGTGGTCACCATCTGATCGGCGGACCGGTGCCTTCGTGGTTGGTGACGATCTCGATCGTGCAAAGCATGATGATGGTGATCCCGGTGTTTGCAGTCGCCGTCAACCAGCACATGACGGTGCTGGGCAACTTCCGCGCGCTGCACTATTCGCCGACGCTGCGCTTTATCGTGCTGGGCGCGATGATGTATACGGCCGCTTCGGTGCAAGGCTCGATGGAAGCGCTGCGTTCGGTCAACGCGGTCACTCACTTCACCCATTACACGGTAGCCCATGCGCATCTGGGTCTGTACGGATTCTTTTCGATGGTGATGTTCGGCTCGATCTATTTCATCATGCCGCGCGTGATGAACTGGGAATGGCCATACCCGAAACTGATCTCGCTGCATTTCTGGCTGGTCCTGATCGGCTTTGCAATCTACTTCATCTGGCTCTCCATTGGCGGCTGGCTGCAAGGCCTGGCCATGCTTGATGAAAACACGACCTTCATGCAATCGGTGGCGATTACCTTGCCATACCTGGAAGCGCGTTCGATCGGCGGCGGCTTGATGACGCTGGGTCACCTGGTATTTGCCGCGCACTTTTTCGCGATGGGCTGGAAGTTCGGACCGCAACGTCTGGGCGCGACCTTGCTCGGAACAAATTGGATGACCCGCTTGTTGGGCAAAGGAGCAGCAGCATGAGCGCCGGTAAAAGTTTTTGGGAAATGGATGAATTGCGCCTGATCAGCGGCGCGATGGTGATTCTGGGCGGCGCCACCGGCTTGCTGGTCGTGATGCCTTACCTGTTGCTGGAAAACGTGGCAGCGCCGGTCGGATTGACGCCTTACAACAAGCAGCAACTGGCCGGACGCCAGGTCTATGTCGCCAACGGCTGCGTGTATTGCCATTCGCAACAGCCGCGTGATGCCAAGCTGGCGCCGGACGCCAAGCGCGGCTGGGGCCGCGCCTCGGTCGCCGGCGATTATGCTTACGACACGCCGCATCTGCTGGGCACGATGAGGACAGGCCCCGACCTGTTCAACATCGGTGCGCGTCAGCCCAGCGTCGACTGGCATCTGGGTCACCTGTATCAGCCGCGCGCCTATACGCCGGGCTCGACAATGCCATCGTATCCGTTCATGTTCGAGGTGCGTCAGGGCGAAGCCAAGCCGGGTGAAAAGGTCGTCAATTTGCCGCCAAGTCTGGCCAAGCCGGGCCAGGTTGTCGTGGCCAAGCCTGAAACCCTGGCCTTGGTGGCTTACCTGCAGTCGCTCGATCATACCTATCCGGCGCTGACCCCTTTGCCGGTGAATAAGCCGGCGGCATCGAAGGAGAATCCATGAGCAAGTTCAAACCAAGATCGCCTAGCCCGCAACGCGAACGCGAGAACGATGACCCGGACGAGAGCGTTCGTCCCTTGCCGTGGTTCCTGGTGATGTTGCTAGGCGCAATGGCGATGTGGGGCGCTTTTTATATTTACATGACCCCTTCCGGCGAAGATTCTGCGTATGGCGACCAGCGCACCGTCGTTGATCTGCGCCCGCCGGTGGCACTGGCAGGCGCGCCTGCTGCGATCGACGGCAAGCAAATCTATGGCGGCAAGTGCGCCGCTTGCCACCAGGCTACCGGCCTCGGCGTGGCGGGGGTGTTTCCGCCGCTGGCCGGCTCCGAATGGGTGACGGGCGATGAAGTCGTGCTGACCAATATTTTGCTGCATGGCGTCAACGGCGAGATGGTGGTCAAGGGCAATACCTACAACGGTGCGATGCCGGCCTGGAAGTCGATGAGCGACGGCGAACTGGCAGCTGTCCTTACGTTCATTCGCGCCGAGTGGGGCAATACCGGCGCGCCGGTGCAAGAAGCGACCATCAAGGCGCAGCGCGCAGCGACCAAGGATAGAACGCAGCCATACAATGGGGGTAAAGATCTCAAATCCTGATCCCGGGCCAGATGCTGGCAGCAACTTGCTGCCGACCTTCGCTGCCAGTCTGGCGGCGTTGCTGGCCGGCTTGGTGGTGATCTTTGCCGCCACCGATGGCGGCAGCGGTTTCACGACCGAGGTGCTGCGGCGCACGCAGGTGGCGCGCGCGCCGCAATCGATTCCCGACTTTACGCTGCAAGACGATGCCGGCAACAGCACTGCCTTGCACCAATTGCTGGCGACAGATGAAAAGGTCTGGATCGTCGACTTCGTCTATACCCGCTGCCAGACCATCTGCTCGTCACTCGGCTCGATCTATCAGCAGTTGCAGCAGCAGATACAAGAGCGCGGCTTGCAGCACAAGGTCGGCTTGCTGTCGATCAGTTTTGATCCCGCCAACGACGATGCCGCCGCGCTGCGCGACTATGCCAGCCGCATGCGGCTGGATCCGGCCGTGTGGCGCGTCGTCACGCTCGCTGGGGTACAGGACCGGCGGCGCTTGCTCGATGCCTTCGGCATCATGGTAGTGCCGGCCCCGCTGGGCGAGTTCGAGCACAATGCGGCGCTGCACATCGTGAGCGCCGATGGCAAACTGGTGCGCATCGTCGATTATCTGGTCCCAAGTCTGGCGCTGGATGCGGCGCTGGCATGGCAGCGCTGATGCAATACACTCCTCTGATGCCGCGCTTGCGCCCGATACTGGCGCTGGCCATTTGTGCGCTGGCCCTGGCCTTGTCGCTGCCGCCGCTGCGTTTTCTGATCGAGCAAAGCATGTTGTGGCACATGGCGATCCAGATGCCGTTGCTGGTGCTGGGCGGATGGCTGGCCATGCGCGTGCTGACCGATCGCCTGGTACCGGGCCTGGCGCAGTCGATGGTGCGCTGGAACCGCTATGGCTTGACCGGCTTCATCGCCGCGCAAGCGATACTGGCTTACTGGATGTTGCCGCTGGCGATAGACCGCGCCATCGTGCTGCCGCTGGCTGATGGGCAGAAGCTGGTTACGCTATTGCTCTGCGGCGCGCTGCTGCAGCATTCGTTCGCGCGCTCGCCGGCCGCGCTGCAATTGTTTTTCGTCGGTTACACGGTAACGATGATGACCTGGCTGGGATTCTATTTCATCAGCACCGACTTGCGCCTTTGTAATGCCTATTCTTTGGCTAGTCAGGTCAACACCGGGCGCGCGCTGGTGGCATGGGGTCTGGTGCTGGGCGCCGCCTGGCTGTGGGCAGCGCTGCGCCAGCGCCAGAGAGACTAGCTTGCAACTTGGCGCCAAGCGCTTGCCCTGAGCGCTGCGCCATCTTGATTGCCGCGCTGTCGGCTAGGAACGCCTGCACGGTTTCGATGCCAGGTTCGGCATCGGTCATGTCGGCCGTCGTTCGCCGCGCGCCAGGCGCGCTGCGGTTGGCAGTTGCGCTGGCGCTGCAGCCAGTTCGGCGATGGCGTGCGCGGCGAACAGGTTCAAGAGATGACGATGCTCAATCCCAATTTTCAGCCATCCGAATCCGCATCCGCATCCCCCTGGATCTGGGCCGCAGCGTTATCTGATGGCGAACCGACTCAGGAGCTGCTGTGAACGGTTCCAACCGATTCATTGCATGATTCAGGCATGATTTTTTCGATATCAGGTTTCTTGAATGTATTAGAGGCGCCTTGTCGTGTGTCTTGTTCACTACACTGACCGACGCTGTCATTTTTCCGCGAGAACGCAACGACGTCATTGATGCGCTGTGCGATGCCCGTTGGCAGGCCACGGGCGTTGCCAGCATCAGAAATGGGCGCGTATTGCGCGACGATCGAGTCGCGCATGGCAGCGCGTGCGCTTGGTGACATGGTGCATGCCATCTGCGGCTATGATGGTGATGCAGCGTCGCTGCAGCTTGCGGCGAAGATGCTGGCATCAGGCGCGCCGTTTTCCGCGGCGTTGGTAGCGGCGATTCAGGAGCTTGCGCGTCCTCTGGCTCTGGCCGAGGTATTTCGCTTGCAACTGAGCGTGCTCTTGCGCTGCGGTACGCATGTCGATTTTTTCGAGGGCGCACGGGCGCTGCTGGCCGACCTGCGCGCATGACGCAACCTGAAAAATAAATGACAATGGAGACTTACATGCAACACATCGCCTTTATCGGACTGGGTAACATGGGCGCGCCGATGGCGCACAATCTGCTGCGCGCAGGTTATCAACTGTCGGTATACGACCTGTCGGCGCCAGCAATGGAAGCGCTGACCGGCGCCGGTGCGCGCGGCGCGGTGACGGCCGCGGACGCAGTGCGCGAAGCCGATATCGTCGTTTCGATGTTGCCGGCGAATGCACACGTGCGCGATCTCTACCTGGGCGCGGGTGGCGTGCTGGATGCGGCGGCGCCGCAAGCATTGTTGATCGATTGCAGCACCATTGGCGCCGATGTCGCCAAGGAAGTGTCGAGCGCCGCTGCCGCGCGCGGTTTCGCCATGCTCGATGCGCCGGTATCGGGCGGCACCGCCGGCGCCGCCGCTGGCACACTCACGTTCATCGTCGGCGGTGAGGATGCGGCACTGGAGCGTGCGCGCGCAGTGCTGGGGGCGATGGGCAAGAATGTCTTCCATGCGGGCGCCGCCGGCGCCGGCCAGGTGGCCAAGATCTGCAACAATATGCTGCTCGGCGTGGTCATGGCCGGCACTGCCGAAGCGCTGAACCTTGGCGTCGCTCATGGTTTGGATCCCCATGTGCTGTCGGACATCATGGCCAAGAGTTCGGGCCGCAACTGGGCGCTGGAGCTGTACAACCCCTGGCCCGGCGTCATGGAAGCGGCGCCGGCATCGCGCGGCTACAGCGGCGGTTTCGGGGCGGCGCTGATGCTCAAGGATCTGGGATTGGCCGAACAGGCCGCGCTGAGCGCACAAGCGGCTACGCCGCTGGGCAGTCTGGCGCGGCAGTTGTATCAGTTGCACCAGCAAGGCGGCCATGGCGCACTCGACTTTTCCAGCATCTTGCAACTGTTCAGGCGGCAAGCGTAGGAATTGCCTGGCGCCCGGTGTCAGGCACGCTCCTGCGCCATCGGCAACCGCACGACCGCGCTGACCAGTTGTTCCCCTGTCTGACGATGGTTGAAGGATTGACGCTCGCAGTTCGCAGCGCAAACCTTGCGCCGGGACGTGAAGCCGCTATCGTGCTGCGCCGGGTAAAAGGAGTGCATGTCACCGGCGCATGGCAGCAAGTTTTGACAAGGGGAACGGCAATCTGGACACAGATGATGCTTGGCCAGAAATGGAGCGCGATGGGAACAGGCATCGGCATCGGCGAATGACTTGCGGCTCCCGATTCGAGAAGGCGCGGCAAAAGCGATTCGGCGTCGTCCCGGCCAGCATTCGCCTGTTTGATCCTGCGCAGAAAATTACGATCGCATTCGATGCCACTGTGGTGCCGGTATTGTTGTTCAGATAACTTTTGCGATAAAAATAAAAGAGGGGTAGTGTTGCGCGGTGGCGCTCTCAAATAATAATGAGATAGATGTGTAAGAAATCATCACGCCGCACGACTTAATGAACAGTAAGCAGGCTAAAGCGCTCAATCCTTGAGTCGTATCAGCGTTGCCTATCCATGTGAGTCTCTCCGGAGGCAAACTTTCTAAACGTAAAGGAAACTATCATGTCCCGTATCTCGATGACACAAAAGACCACTTCCGCCGCACTGGCCATGGCATTTGGTGCTGCACTGAGCGTGACCGCTGCACCAGCAGTTGCGGCCGACAAAATGGCCAGCCCGGAAAAATGTTTTGGCGTCGCATTGAAGGGTAAGAACGATTGCAAGGCAGGCGCCGGCACGACATGCGCCGGTACGTCCAAAATCGATCATCAAGGCAATGCCTGGTCGATGGTGCCGTCCGGCACGTGCGGCAAGACAGCCTCCAAAACATCACCGACCGGCTATGGCCAACTCGCCGAGTTCAAGGAAAAGAACACCTGACCAGTCACCAGCGGAGCGCCGTTCATGTCGACCATTATTACCTCTGTGCCGTCAAATTGCGGCGCTACCGCTGGTGCTTCGGCAGCCAACTTGCCTGCACGGGCCGGTGTCAGCTTAAAGCCGGAGCATTTCCGGCACATCGTCGACACCTGGCCCGACCTCGGATTCTTTGAAGTCCATGCCGAGAATTACATGGTGGACGGTGGTCCGTTTCATCATTATCTGACTCGCATCCGGGAGCGCTATGCGCTATCCCTGCACGGCGTTGGCTTGTCGATCGGCGGCGCGACGGCGCTTGATGTCAATCACCTCGATGCATTGGCAAGATTAATCAATCGTTATGAGCCGCAGTCGTTTTCGGAGCATCTGGCATGGGCCAGCCATGGCGAAGTGTTTCTGAACGACTTGTTGCCGGTGCCCTATAACGCGCAGGTGTTGGAGCGTGTTTGCGATCACATCGACCAGGTTCAGTCGCATCTGAAGTGCCAGATGCTGCTGGAAAATCCGGCCACTTATGTCGAGTTTTCTACCTCGACCATGACGGAAACCGACTTCATCAATGAAGTGCTGCGCCGCACCGGTTGCGCCTTGCTGCTCGATGTCAATAATATCTACGTCTCCTGCATCAACCACCATCGCGATCCCTATGCCGCGATCGCCGCGCTGGCGCATCGTTCGGTGGGGGAGATCCATCTGGCCGGATTTGCGCAGGAACGCGATGGCGCTGGCGACACGTTGCTGATCGACAGTCACGCTTCACCGGTCGCACAAGCAGTCTGGCAATTGTATGAGTACGCGCTCGAGCGCGTCGGCCCGGTCGCCACGTTGATCGAGCGCGATCATGACATTCCTGCTTTCGATGTGCTGTTCGACGAGGTCGCTCAGGCTGAGCGTCTGCTGCGCGCGCATGACAGCATGGCGCATGCGATGCGGGAACCAGTTTGATGAATGAAGAGCAAGCATTTTTTGAGGCGCTGCTCGATCCTGAGCGCGCGATCCCGGACCAAGTGACCGTCTGGAACGGCTCCGACGCGACGCTGCGTTTTGCGCTCTACCGAAACAATATTCTGGTTTCATTGATCGATGCGCTCGCCGACACGTATCCGGTCGCGCAAGAACTGGTCGGCGAAGATTTTTTCCGGGCGATGGCACGACTGTTCGTCAACGCCGAACGCCCCCGCTCACGCGTGCTCACTTTTTACGGTGCAGCGTTCCCTGACTTTATCGAACACTTTCCGCCGGCGGCCTCGGTGCCTTATCTGGCCGATGTCGCGCGACTGGAAATGTTGCGGGTAACGGCTTATCACGCCTTTGATTGCGCCGCACTGTCTGCCGATGTCATTGCCTTGTTTCTGGCCGATGTCGATCAACTGCCCGATTGGGTGTTTCAGCTTCATCCATCGTTAGGCATACTGCGTTCACGGTACGCAGTAGCATCGTTATGGGCGGCGCATCAAGGTAACGTCGATATCGCCACGATCGATCCCGATGTGCCGGAGAGCGCGCTCATCATTCGGGCGCATCTGGAGGTCGAGGTGATACGGGTGACGGCAAGTAGCGCTGATTTTATCGAGCATCTGTGGCATGGCGCGAGTCTGGGGGCCGCCGTCGAACAGGCCAGCCTGGCCCATGCGGATTTCGATCTCAGTGATACCTTGAGCCTGCTGGTGCGAACGCAGGCCATCTCATCCATCACAACATCAAAGGGGGCGCAACCATGAATGGACAAGACAATGCCACTGCCAGTGTCACATCCCAAACGATGGCACTGATACAGCGGCTCGTTGCGCTGTGCGGGCGGATCCCGGATTCCCTCATTGCTGCGCTCGCTCGCTTCTCGCTTGCTGCCGTGTTCTGGAAGTCTGGCCAGACCAAAATCCAGGGCTTGGCCATCGACCTGATCAATGGCCAGTTCGAGTTCGGCTGGCCGCAGTTATCCGGTTCGGTCGTTTATCTGTTCAAGGAGGAATACCGGCTGCCGTTGATCGGGCCCGAGTCTGCGGCCTTGATGTCTGCGTTCGCCGAACATTTTTTTCCGATCCTGATTCTGCTGGGTCTGGCGACGCGCTTTTCCGCACTGGCCCTGCTGGGCATGACGATGGTGATCCAGATTTTCGTCTATCCGGGTGCGTACCCAACCCATGGTGTCTGGGCCGCAGTGTTGCTCTATCTGATTGCCAAGGGTCCCGGCAATATTTCAGTGGATTACTGGATTGCTCGCCGCTATCAGACTTAGGCGTCTTGGTGCAGACCAGTATCTTTTTGTAGATGAATAATGGGGCAGGCCGCAAGGTGCGCCTGCACTTTTGCGGGCAATTTTAAAAATGAGATGATGAATGAAACGATTGCTTTTGATCGGCGGCGGGCATGCCCATCTTTCGGTGCTGCAAGCCCTTGAACGCGACAAACCGGCGGGCGTCGAAGTCGTATTGGTAACGCCTGCTTTGCACCAAAATTACTCCGGCATGTTGCCTGGCTGGATGGCCGGACATTACACTTTGGCGCAGTCTCGGATCGACTTGCAGTCGCTGACACAGGCGGCGCATGTGCAGATGATGGTGGGGCGCATCGTGAGCATGGATGCGGCCCGGCAGTGCGTTACGCTGGCCGATGGCCGGCAGGTCGAATACGATTTGCTGTCGCTGGACGTGGGCAGTGACATCGATACCTCATCTCTGGAGATGGCCGGCGACAAGCTGTTGCCCGTCAAGCCGCTGGATGGATTTTTTGAGGCCTGGCCATCGGTGCTCGCCACGGCGCAGAATAAGTCAAAAAACAAGTCGCAGAACAAGTCACAGAACAAGTCACAGAACAAGGCGCAGGACACGCCGGGATATCGCTTGACCATCGTGGGCGGCGGGGCGGCCGGAGTCGAGCTTGCCCTGGCCGCGCAGCATGCATTTGCCGGCGCCGGGTGCGCTGCGCGGGTCGATCTGGTGGTTGCCGAGTCCGGCCTGCTGGCCGGACACGCTGCCGGCGTGCAGCGTCGCGTTGCGCGTTTTATGAACCATGCCGGCGTCGTTGTCCATCGATTGAGAGCGGTCGGGGCGGAGCAAGGGGTGCTGCTGTCCGACGGTACGCTGTTGCCAGCCGACTGCGTGATTGCCGCCACCGGCGCGCGCGCGCCTGCCTGGCTGCAAACGTCTCAGCTCAAGCTCGACGAACAAGGTTACATCGTCGTCGACGCACGCCATCGAAGCGTCTCGCATGCCAATGTCTTCGCCGCCGGCGATGTCTGCGCGCGGCAAGACGTGGTGATGGCGCGCTCGGGCGTGCATGCGGTCCATGCTGGTCCGGTGCTCGCGGCAAATTTGCTGGCGATGCTTGCGGGCACGCCATTGACGACTTATTGTCCGCGGCGCCGCTCGCTGTATTTGCTCGCCTGCGGCTCGCGTTATGCCATCGCATCCTGGGGTGGCTTGAGTATCGCAGGGCGATGGGTTTGGCATTGGAAAGACCGAATCGACCGCGGCTTTGTCGCGCGCTTTTCACGCCCGGAGCGGCCACATGATGCAGCAGTCGAGCCGCAGGCAAGATGAGCTTGCTCGTCAGCGACGCGCTGTTGCTGCACCATGATCGAAGCTGCGGCCCGGGCTATCAGTTCGGGACGCGGCGATGAAATCATTGCTACTGCTGGTCTGCTCAGCTCAGCTCAGCTCAGCTCAGCTCAGCTCAGCTCAGCTCAGCCCGGATCGCCCGCAATGCATGGCGCATCGCGTTGGTGGTCGGGACCATTTTGAACCTGATTAATCAGGGCGAGAAAATTCTGGATGGAAATAATATCGACGGGTTTCATTTGATCCTCAATTACCTTGTACCGTATTGTGTCGTCAGTTATAGCGCGGCAAAAAATGAAATGACAGGAATGAAAGATGCATCATGAGTATGGTATTGCCATCGGGTACTGGCACACAGGCGCCTGCGGGCACATCGCGGCTCTGCGATTGCCGTACATGGCAAGCTTGCGGCGCCAGATGATTCGATTGGCCACTGTGCAACTGTCCGATGCGCACCTTGCCGCAGGCGCCGTGCAGCAAGTGCTGATCTGCGCCCTAAAGTGCCTTGGAAATTGTTGGTTTGTGGAAGGGGAGTAGTCATGCTGAACTGTCAACATTTTACCCATTTGCTTTCGCAGCCGCAGGAGAGCGCGCGCACCTTGCAAGAGCGCATTTCGCTGAAATTGCAGGTGATGATGTGCTCCGGATGTCGGAACTTGGTTCAGCCGATGCAGGCGTTGCGTCAGGTGGCGCGCGCCTATTCGAAGGAATACGATGACCGCGCCGACAAGTTCGATGCATTGGAGCGTGGAGCATGACGCGCAACATGGCCGCAGACGGAAAATACGCAGTGAGTGAAGTTGACTGGCACCTCGACAGTGCGTTGCCATTGGCATTAGCATTGAAGGGCAGAATATTCGCTGCGCTAGCATGGCGACCATCATGGACCGGCTGACGACGCTGCTGAACCATTTTTCGCTGCGCGCCGGCGTTTTTCATACCGGAAAAATCTGCGGCATCCACCACTTCGAAGAGGATGCATTGCACGGGCACATCCATCTGGTCAGGAGAGGGCCTGCCCGAGTGATCGGGGTCCGGCAAGAAGTGATCGACATCACCGAGCCAAGCATCTTGTTTTTGCCGCGCCCGAAAGCGCATCGTCTGGTTGCCGATGATGGGGCCGGGGCTGACATGGTGTGCGGCACAGTGCTGTTTGGCGCAGGAGGGCGCAACCCCGTCACGGATTCTTTGCCGGACGTTGTACTGGTGGCGCTGGCAGCGCTGCCCGGGGTGGACGCGCTGTTGCAGCTGATGTTTGACGAGGCATTTTCCGAGCAGTCTGGCAGTCAGGCAGCGCTTGATCGCTTGTGCGAAGTGCTGATGATTCGTTTGCTTCGGTACTGCATCGATCAAGGCTTGACGCAAGGCGGCGCTCTGGCCGGGCTGGCCGACAGCCGTCTGGCCAAGGCGCTGATCGGTATCCACGCCGACCCCGCTCGCGGATGGCAACTGTCGGATATGGCCGCTGCGGCGGGCATGTCACGCGCGCGCTTTGCGCTACGGTTCCGTGCTATAACGGGCCATTCCCCGGCCGATTACCTCGCCACCTGGCGTGTCATGCGTGCACAGCGCTTGTTGAAACAAGGCTGGCAACTCAAGCATGTTGCTGGCGATGTCGGATATGGCAGCGCCAGTGCATTGACCCGGGCCTTTGTGCGCAAACTCGGTTACTCACCCACCGAATGGCTCAATGAACAACAAAATGTGGTTGATCGTTGAAACCTGAAACGCAGGGAGTGCAGAACGAGACGCACGGTTCACTGGGCAAGGTAGCGGCCCAATAGAATGAGGCGGTGCAAAATCAGGCAGATGCGTACTGCCGGTGGCCCACTGTCCGCAGCAATCATGGCAATTGTAAAAATCAAAAGGAATTGTGAATGTTAAAAAAGAATGGAAGTCTGCCCCTGTCGCTGCTGCTCTTGCGGTTGGGCGTATTTATTGTGATGTTCATGTGGACCCTCGATAAATTTGTCAATCCCGGACATAGTGCTGCCATTCTGGAGAAATTTTATTTTCTGGACGGCGTCGGCACGCAGGTTGTCTATGCGTTTGGTGCGCTGGAAATGTTGCTCATTCTGGGGTTTATCCTCGGTTACCAGAAAAAATGGACCTATGGTATCGTTTTATTTCTACACGCCAGTTCCACGCTATCGGCCTTTGGACAATATTTTGATCCTTGGAACCATCTTCTGTTCTTTGCAGCATGGCCCATGCTGGCGGCATGCATCGCGCTTTACCTGTTGCGCGACGACGATACCTTGTTCGCTTTGGAAAAGAGTCCGGCGGCGCGCGTTGATGCCTAAATATTGCGCGCAGGTCGTGCGCGCCACGTTCAACAATAAAACCGAAGCGCAGTAAAACCGAAGCGCAGTGTAAGCATCGGCAAGCCTGTCCCGACTTACCTGCATGAACCGGCCATCTAGCCGCCATTGCAACTTTCTAGGAGCTCCATGCACGCCACCTTACCCTTGCTTGAGACAACAGAATTTCCACGCTTGAAGCGCGACCAACTCACCGCGTTGCAAGTGAACCTCGGTTATCGCTGCAATCAAACTTGCGTGCATTGCCACGTCAATGCCGGTCCTAACCGCACCGAGATGATGGATGCCGAAAACCTGGCCTTGATTCCCTCGGTGCTCACGGCGCGCGGCATCGGCACGCTTGACCTGACCGGCGGCGCACCCGAACTGCACGAAGGCTTCAGGCAACTGGTGCGTGCGGCGAGCGCTTTGGGTGTGAAGGTCACCGACCGCTGCAACCTGACGATCCTGTTCGAGCCCGACCAAGAGGACCTGGCCGAATTCCTGGCCGAGCATCGGGTCGAGATCGTCGCGTCGATGCCTTGTTATTCCCTGGAAAACGTGGACAAACAGCGCGGCGAAGGCGTGTTCGATAAAAGCATCGCAGCGCTGCAAAAGCTCAATGCGCTCGGTTATGGCCACGCAGGATCCGGGCTGACGCTTAATCTGGTTTACAACCCGCAGGGCGCT
>JBLHNV010000016.1:0-18278 GCA_047623125.1 Janthinobacterium sp.
ATGCGCACGGCGACGCGTGGCGTGAGCCCCAATTGATCACCGATGATTGCCACGCGCTCCATCTCGGCTTCCGATTCGAGGTTGATCAGCACGCCGGCCGCCACCGCGCAGCCGAGTTCGAACTGGCTTTTCCCCGGCCCCGCGAAGCTGATACGGCGCGGGTCCAATGTTGTATCGAGCGCGCAGGCCAGTTCGCCGCCGGAAGCGACATCGATGCCATCGACCAGCCCTGCCATCATCTGCACCAGCGCCGCCATCGGGTTCGCCTTCATCGCATAATGCAGCTGCACTTGCGCCGGCAAGGCTGCGCGCAGCAGCGCGATTCGTTCGGCGATATGACGTCGCTCGTAGGCATAGAATGGCGTGCATCCGACCCGCTGCGCCAGGCGTGGCAAAGGCAAACCGCCGATCTGAAGACAATCGTTTTGGACTTCAAACTGCTGCATCGCAGCGTGCTGCGGGGTCGTCGTCGTCAACATGCAAGCTCCTGGAACATCTGCGCCAGGCCAGTGGCCAGCAATTTACGGTCGATTTTTCCATTCGGATTGCGCGGTAGCGGCCCTGCGTGCACCTGCACCGATGCCGGCAACATATAACCGGGCAAGGTGGACTTGCATGCTGCCAGCAACGTGGCACCTTCCAATTGAGTGCCATCTGTGGCAGTGGCGATCAGCACGATTGCCTGTCCGAGCATGGGATGGGGCAAGCCGACGGCCACCGCCTCGGACACCAGACCGGTGGCGTAGACCACTTCTTCGATCTCGGTCGGGCTGACGCGGTAGCCCGACGTCTTGATCATGTCGTCGAAACGGCCGACGAAATACAGGTAGCCATCTGCATCGCTGCGCACCGTGTCGCCCGACCAGACCGCTAATTCCTGCAGCGTCAATCCGCTGTCGCGCGCAGGCAAGGGCTTGAAACGCTCGGCGGTTTTTGCCGGATCATTCCAGTAGCCTAGCGCCACCATTGCCCCCCGGTGCACCAGTTCGCCCGGCTCGCCAGAGGTGCAAGGCGTGCCGTCCTGGCGCAGTACCAGTACTTCCGCGTTGGGGATGGCTTTGCCGATCGATCCGGGGCGCGCATCGAGCTGGTCGGGATCGAGATAGGTCGAGCGAAACGCCTCGGTCAGCCCGTACATCAGGTAAATGCGGGTTTGCGGCAAGGCCAGCCGCAATGCGTCGAGCGTTGGACGCTGCATCGCGCCGCCTGAATTGGTGATGTAACGCAGCTTGGTCGCGCCAGATAAATCGCGCTGCGATAACTGTATCCACAGCGGTGGTACGGCAGCCAGCCCGCTGATGCGTTCGGTGCGAACGCAGTCGATGATATCGCGCACCAGCAAGTGATTCATCAGCACCGCGCAAGCGCCGACGGCAAACGCCGTCGTCAACTGGCTCAGGCCGTAGTCGAAGCTAAATGGCAATACGCACAAGATCCTGTCTTGCGCCCGGTTTTCCAGGTAACTCGCCACGCTGAACGCGCCAGCGACCAGATTGCGATGCGATAGCACGACGCCCTTGGGTTTTCCCGTGCTACCCGATGTGTACAAGATGGCGGCCATGTCGCCATCGATCAGGCGCTGACCGCCGGGCTCGATCATAGGCTGGCCGCGCTCGTGAGTATCGACATATTCGGCACTGTGATCGCCGATGCAATCGCGCCACGCGACACAATACAAGCCGGCTATGGCTGGCAGTGCGGTGTCGCCGCCTTGCACGATGACCGTATGCAAGTCAAGGCAAGCGGCCAGCACGGCGCTCAACTGGCTCAGACGCTCGCTCGATGTAACCAGTATCCGGACATTGCAATCTTTGAGGATGTAAGCAACCTGGTCCGCCTTGAGCATCGGATTGACCGGCACAAAGACCGCTCCGGCGGCAACCGCGCCGAACATGGCGATCACGGTTTCGACCCGTTTATCGAGATACACGGCGATGCGCGCGCCGCGCACCAGGCCCAGTTTCTGCAGCGCGCTGGCCGCTGCTGCCACGCTGCGTGCCAGCGCCGCGTAACTGATGTCGACACCTTGATGCGACAACGCTGGCGCGCAAGGCGTCCGACTGGCCGATTCAGCAATCAAATCCTGTAACAAATACACCATCGGCAGCTCCAGGTTCATGTCCGACACTGCCGGCCGCGACGGCTTGTTCAGTGCGCTTTTCGTTACCTATGATTGGTAAAAAAAGACCTGATGTTATTGATTTTAATCAATTAATTCTCAGCCTCTAACGTTGATCAGTCGCAATCTTGATAGCGGCTAAACGGTATTTAATAAGCAATGTTTTTAGAAGGAAATCGGACCTAGATACCGAATCACAGCGGCGCCAGTGCTGCCCTCTGGCTTCGGTTTGCGCGTGCAGCCAACGATCCAACCTGACCTGGAGTCATCATGACGCACCTCGAACAAGTACGCAGCATTGTGCTCGGCACCCTCGGCCTCGGTGCAACGCGCCTCGATGAAGATACGGCACTGTTGGGTAACATGCCCGAGCTCGATTCGTTGGCCGTGATCTTGCTGATTACGGCGCTGGAGCAGCATTTCGGCATGACGGTCGATGATGACGAAATCAACGCGCGTCATTTCGCCACGCTGGGCAGCCTGAGTTCATTCGTCAGTCTGAAGCTGGCGCCATGAATCAACAGCTGGGTGCAAGACCGGCGCAGGCTTTCTTTTTGCAAGCCCGGCAGGGCCAGCGCTTTTGCCTGTTCTACCGGCCCGAACAGAGCGCGCGCGGTGCATTGCTGTATGTCCATCCGTTTGCCGAAGAAATGAACAAGACGCGGCGCATGGCAGCGTTGCAGGCGCGCAGCTTTGCGCAACAAGGGTACGCCGTGCTGCAAATCGATCTGTTCGGGTGCGGCGACAGCAGCGGCGATTTTTGCGAGGCACGCTGGGAAATCTGGCGACAGGATCTGGAACTGGCTTGCGATTGGCTGGCGCGGCAATGCTGCGGTCCCCTTGGCTTATGGGGCTTGCGCCTGGGCGCCTTGCTGGCGCTCGATTTCAGTGCCGACGCCCGGCTGCCAGTCCAGCATTTGATCCTGTGGCAGCCAGTGCTGAGCGGAAAATCCCACCTCAATCAATTCCTGCGGATGCGCGTGGCCAGCCAGATGCTGGCCAACGATGGCGCGCCTGAACCCGGCGTCAACCATGCAGCGCTCAACAATAGCTCTTTGCGCGCAGAACTGGCGGCAGGCGGTTCGATCGAAGTCGGCGGTTATGAATTGTCAGCCGAACTGGCCGCTGCCATCGATCGCCGCGATGCGGCGCAACTGGCGCCGCGCTGTACTACGCACTGGTTTGAGTCGACGACGATCGCTGGCATCGGACAGACAGACGGGCTTGAAAATAAGCCAAAAAACGCACCCGAAAATGCGTCGGCGAGTGTCCCATTGATTGCGCCAGCGGTCGCACGCTGCGCAACCACGTGGCGCGATGCCGGCGCCACGCTGCATCTGCACCCTGTGTGCGGCGCGCCGTTCTGGGCCACTATCGAGATCGCCGAGTGCCCGGCCATGCTGGCGGCAACTACTGCAGCGATTTGCACATGACCGTGGAACAGCACGCGTTGCAATTCGAATGCCAGTCATGCGCGTTGCTGGGCATCTTGAGCTTGCCCGTTTCACCGTTGCCGCGCGGTGTACTGATTGTCACCGGCGGCCCCCAATACAGAGCTGGCAGCCATCGCCAATTCGCGCTACTGGCTGAGCACCTGGCCAATCTTGGCATTCCTGTGCTGCGTTTCGATTACCGTGGCATGGGCGATAGCGAAGGCGAGCCGCGCACCTTCGAGCATATAGCCGACGATTTGAAGGCGGCAACCGATCGGTTTTTCGAAACCGTTCCCGGCTTGCAGGAATTGGCTCTGTGGGGCTTGTGCGACGGCGCCACTGCAGCCGCCTTTTACGCGTGCGATGACAAAAGAATTTGCGCGCTGATCTTACTCAATCCGTGGATCAGGACCGCGCATGGCATCGCGCGCACGACGCTGCGTCATTATTACATCGAGCGCCTTGTTGATCCGCAATTCTGGCGCAAGCTGGTCAGCGGACGATTCAAAGCGGGCGCCGCGCTACGCTCGCTGCATCAGTTGACGCAAGCGGCGTATGCGACGCCAGTACTCGCGCATGGCGGTCCCGACCCGGTCTGCGGTTCGAGGCCTGGTCCAAGCCCGTTCGTCACTACGCCACAACGCTTGCTGGACAGTTTGCAGCGCTTCCACGGACGCTTGCTGATCATCCTGAGCGGCGATGACCTGACCGCGCACGAATTGCTTGATTTGCAACGACAGTCGCCTGCCTGGCGTCAGTTATTGGCAAAATCCACGGTGCAGCAAATGACAGTGGCGCACGCCAACCACACGTTCTCGCGCCGCATCTGGCGCGATGAAGTCCACCGTATCTGCGCACAATGGATCGCGTCATGGTGAAGCGCGTGTTGATGATTGCCTTTCACTACCCGCCGATGCATGGCAGCAGCGGCATCCAGCGCACGCTCAAATTCAGCCAATACCTGCCCCGCTCCGGCTGGGAACCGATCATCTTGTCGGCGCATCCGCGTGCGTATCAGCACACCAGCATTGACCAGATCGGCGATATCGCGGCCCAGTTGCCGGTCACGCGCTGCTTCGCGCTCGACACGTCGCGCCATTTATCGGTGATGGGCCGCTATCCGGGCATGCTGGCCTTGCCCGATCGCTGGATTTCGTGGTGGTTGGGCGCGATACCGGCCGGTCTGCAGTTGATTCGGCGCTACCGGCCGGACGTGATCTGGTCGACTTATCCGATCGCCAGCGCCCACTTGATCGGCCTTAGCCTGCAGCGCCTGAGCGGAATTCCGTGGATTGCCGATCAGCGCGATCCGATGACCGATATCGACTACCCGCCGGACCCGCGCGCGCGCCGGCTGTACCAATGGATAGAGCGCAAGATCATGCAACACAGCGCGAGCGTGGTCTGCACCACGCCAGGCGCGATCAACATGTATCAGCAGCGCTTTCCTCAGGTCGATGCAGCGCGCTTTCGGCTGATCGAAAACGCCTTCGACGACGACAATTTTACCGAGGCCGAAGCCGACTTGGCGCAGCGCGCACCGGACGGCTGTTTTCGGCTGCTCCATAGCGGCGTGGTTTACCCGTCCGAACGCGATCCCACGGCGCTGTTTTGCGCGCTGGCGCGGCTACGCCAAGACGGCGAGCTACAACCGTCGAATTTCAAGCTGGTGTTGCGCGCGAGCGGCCATGACGCGCAATTGGGTGCATTGATCGCCCGCCATGGCGTGGCCGAAATGGTGGAACTGGCGCCGCCGCTACCCTACCGCGCGGCGCTGGCCGAAATGCTGGAAGCGGACGGATTACTGTTGCTGCAGGCGGCCAATTGCAATGCACAGATCCCGGCCAAGCTATATGAATATGTGCGCGCCGGGCGGCCGATACTGGCGCTGACGGATCCCGCTGGCGACAGCGCGGCCAAGCTGCGCAGCGTCGGCATCGATACCATCGGCATGCTCGATTCGGAAGCCGACATCATCGCTTCGTTGCGCCGCTTCATGCCGCTGGCACGCCAAGGCCAAGCGCCGCTGGCAAGCGCGACGGCGATCAGTTTGAATTCAAGGACTGCGCGCACGCTCGAACTGGCACAATTACTGAACCAGCTATCAAGTTGACAAGTTGATAGCTTGCAAAAGGCAGACCCAAGTGCGACGTGTACCGCTGAAAGCAAGCAAGACGGTCCTGCTCGTGAATGCTATTTAATGCCGTGGTGGTTCATCAAGTCATACAACGTGGGGCGGCTGATGCCGAGCAATTCGGCAGCCTTCAGTATATTGCCGCCAGCCCTGGCCAGCGCCGTCACCATGACCTGGTAATCGGCGGCCTCGCGCGCCTGACGTAAATTGACAGACAGTTCGCTTGCACGCGAGTCAAGCGTATCGGGCAAGCCGAGATCGTCGACCGTAATTTGCGCTCCTTCCGACATGATCACGGCGCGCTTGATGCAGTTTTCCATTTCCCGCACATTGCCCGGCCATGCATAAGCCTCGATCGCCGCCATCGCATCCGGGCTGAAATTGAGCGCAGAACGCCTTTCGCTGGCGCAAAATTTCTTCTTAAAATGATGCGCCAGCAGCGCCCCGTCGCCGATCCGCTGGCATAGCGGCGGGATCATCAGCACAATTTCGCTCAGTCGGTAAAACAGATCATCGCGAAAGCGGCCGGCGTCGGCCAGTTCTTTCAGATTTTGATGGGTGGCGCAGACGATGCGCACATCGACGGCAATTTCGCTGCGCCCGCCGATACGTTCGATCACGCGCTCTTGCAGGAAGCGCAGCAGCTTCGCTTGCAGGGCCATCGGCATGTCGCCGATCTCGTCGAGAAAAAAAGTGCCGCCATGCGCCAGTTCAATCTTGCCCAGAGTTTGCCTGACGGCGCCGGTAAACGCGCCCTTTTCATGACCAAACAATTCGCTTTCGAGCAAGGCTTCGGGGATCGCTGCACAATTGATTGCGACAAAGCGTTTATCGTGCCGGGTACTTAACGCATGCAAGCCACGCGCGATCACTTCCTTGCCGCTGCCGGAACCACCGAGCAGCATCACGCTGGCCGACGATGGTGCGACTTTTTCGACGCTGCGGCACAACTTGAGCATGCCGGGGTCGCGGCTGATGATGCCGGCCAGCGGCGAATCGGCCTGGGTTTGCAGCATGCGCCGGTTTTCCTGCAAGATCGCGTGCAGGTAGTATGCGCGCTCGATCACCAGGCTCAGCATGTCGGCATCAAACGGCTTTTGATGGAAATCGTAAGCGCCCATGCCGATCGCCTTCAGCGCATGCGCGCGCTCCTGATTGCCCGATAAAATTATGACCTTGGTATCGGGCGCCAGCGTCAGAATTTGCTGCAAGGTCGCCAAGCCTTCGCTTGCCCCGTCCGGGTCCGGTGGCAAACCCAGGTCCATCGTGACGACCGGCGGACAGTGGCGCCGCACCTGGGCCAGCGCAGTTTCCTGGTCGCCGGCGACCAGAACGTCATAGGCGTCAAAGCTCCAGCGCAATTGCTTTTGCAAGCCCGCATCATCTTCAATCACCAGTAACTTTGTTTTGCTCATTTTCTTGTGCTCGCTTCGCTCTTTTTAAATTGAATTGTCTTTTGAACTGGCCTGCCTTTTGAACTATTTCAGCTATGACGCTGCTGCGAAGGCCTCGACATGCAGTGGCAAAATCACGCGAAAAGTGGTGCCCACCGCCGGCTCGCTGACCACTTCAAGCTGGCCGCCCACTTCCCGGATGTATTCCCGGCTCTCGAACACGCCGATGCCCATGCCGGCAACCTTGGTCGACTCGAACGGCTTGAACAGGCGCTCGCGCATGAAGGCCGCACTCATGCCCCGGCCATTATCGTTAAGCTCCACCACGGCCGTTTGTTCCTTGCGCAGCAAGCGCACCAGCACGCGACCATCCTGGGCCGTCGCTTCGATCGCATTTTGAATGATATGGCCGAGCACGCGCTCGAGGCGCGCCCGGTTGGCCAGCACAGTCAAGCCCTGATCTTCGATTTCCAGCACCGGCGCCGGCTTCGCCGCAGCCTTGTCCAGCACCGCCTGGGTCAGCAATTGCTCGATCAACAGCGGCGCGGCGACATCGAGTGCTTCCCCCCGGCTCAATTTTTGCAGCAACAACGTCATTTTCTTGACAGAGTGTTCCAGCGTGCCCAGCATGTCTTGTTGAAAATCGGGATTATTTTTGTGCTTTTTGGCATTATTAAGCAGCAATGAAAGCTGAAACACCAGATTTTTCAAGTCATGAACGATGAAGGTGGACATCCGGTTGAATGACTCGAACTGGCGCGCCACCGTCAGTGAATTGGCCGATTCGCGATGCGCCAGGTAGCTGGCAGCCTGGCTGCCAGCGATCTTCAGCAAGTCCGTCACTTCCCAGTTCAAGCCAATGCTCGCGCGCGGGCGTGCCAGCGCGACAAACCCGAACAGTCTCCCATGCAACATCAGCGGCACCACCAGCCACAACCCGGACCCCAGCCATTCCGGCAGCGCCAGAGAGGAATAGCGCTCCGGGTATTGCCTGCATTCGGGCAAGTTGATGACCCATTGCGTCGATTCCAGAAATGCGCAAAAAGCATCATTGGGCAACGCTATGCCCTTTTGCGGTGCCATGTTCCAGCTTGCCACGGGTTCGCAGCGTCCACCCTCGCGCCGTATCCACAAAGCCCCGGCCGGACTTTCCACCAGTTCGGCCACGGCTTGTATCGTGCGCTCGCCGAGATCGGGACCATCCTCCGACAAAGAACGGGTAAAACGCAACCACTCCTGGCGGTAATCGAAAATGGCTTTGTAAAAATGTTTATTGATCAGAACCTTGAGCTTGGCGCGCAGGGTTCCGGAAAACAGCACGCCGGACAGCAGGATCACCGCGCCGAATAGAAAAACCAGTTGCATCACCGGCCCCCAGGCGCCGCCGAAATAACGGATGTAATACGCGCTCGACGCCATCGCCAGCAAGTAGATGGCGGAACCGACCAGCGCGGCGGAGCGGAACATCATCTGGCGCGATACCGACAAGCCAAGCGCCCACGCCGGATTGCGCGACGCCGACACGGCCAGCAACGGCGCGATCAATGCATTGACGATGCCGCGCGCCGCCCATATTTCACCATTTATATGGCGAAACAATAATGCGTCGCTATACAGGTAAAAATCGTAGGCGAACAAGCCACCCAGACCGAAACAGGCAAATTTGATGCCCCAGCGTTCGCGCGCCGGCGTATTTCGATACAACTGCTCGACGAGCAACATGCCGAACACGGCCAGGATCAGGCGTGACCCGATGACCGTCATCAAGGCCTGCGTCGCGTACTCGCCGTACCCAACGAGCGTGCTGGCCAGCAGTTGCAAGCCCGAGATGGCGATCAATGCAATTAACAAAGTCTTTAGCCGCGCGCCAGGCAGTTCCAGCAGCAGCAACAAAAAAATGATCCATGCACCGCTGCGCAAGATTTCCAGCACATCACCAAGAATTGGCAAGGTGCTTTCATCGATGGCGAGGCTGACCATGGAAGTGGCCCACAGGCCGGTGAGCACGCAAGCCAGACTGAGGATGCGCGCTTGATGGCGCGCGCGCCAGTTGCACAGCAACAGCAGCGATAGCGCAAGAAAGACAATCGCTGCGCCTGCGTAACTGAGCGCAGCGATATCGGTGCGCGACAACTGCGCGTCCATCAGCGGCTACCCTTGCCAAGCAACACCACTTGTATGGTTTCGATCAGAATCAACAAGTCGAGGAACAGGCTGTTATTTTTGACATAATACAAATCGTATTGCATTTTGCGCACCGTATCGTCGATCGAGGCTGCGTACTGGTAACGCACCTGAGCGAGTCCGGTAATGCCCGGCTTGATGCTGTGCCGCACACTGTAATAAGGGATTTGGGCATTGAGCTGGTCGACAAAAAAGGCGCGTTCCGGACGCGGTCCGACAAAGCTCATGTCGCCTTTGAATACGTTGAGCAATTGTGGCAATTCATCGATGCGCAGCTTGCGCATCCAGTATCCGGAGCGGGTCACCCGCGGGTCGTCCTTGGCCGCCCATTTCGGCTTGCCATCGAGTTCGGCGTCGTTGCGCATGCTGCGAAATTTGAGCACCATGAACACTCGACCATCCTTGCCTACCCGTTCCTGACGATACAGGACAGGACCGCCATCGTCGATCCGGATCCACAGTGCAGCAGCCAGCATGACCGGCAACGTCGCCACGCAGAGCGCGGCGCTGGCAGCGAGATCGAACACCCGCTTGACGCTGCTGCGCAAGAAACTCTGATCGAAACCACCACCAAAGATCAAATAGCTGGGCAGCAATGAATCGATGCGGATCTGGCACGCCTCGCGTTCAAAAAAAGTTGCACCATCGATGACCTTGATGCCACCCAGCGCACAATCGAGCAATTGCTGTACCGGAAAAGCACCATTGCGCCGGTCGCTCACAGCCACCACGATTTCCTGAGCATTGTATTTATGGACCATGTCGAGCAGCGATGGACCGGCAGGCAACTGCGCCGACAGCGGCACACGGTTGTCTTCGCCGGCGACGGCGACGCAACCGACGACATCAAACTGATGAAAGCCGAGCTTGCCGGCAGCCAACACCATGCAATCGTTCGCCGTGTCCCCGGTGCCGACCAAGAGCAAACGCGATTTCAACATGTTCGAATGTGACGATGTAAAAACAGCGAGGCGAGTCATCACAATTCCGGCCCCGCCCAATTCAAAGATCAGGTTGCGGGTACTGGCGCCGAAATGGACCAAAGGCAGCCACTGGATCAGTACGCTAAGCAAGCCAAATCCCAGCGCAAACGACGGCATGATTCGCAGCAATGTATTTTTGAAATCCTCCGTCGCACTGCTCTGGTACATGCCGAACGTGCTCATGCTGAAAACAATCACCAGCGCAAACGCCATCGAGGACAGGTACACATCGCTGCTGCCCTGCGACGGCGCGCTGTCGGACAGCCACAAGACCGGCACCAGCACCGCCATCAGTAGGATCATGATTTCGAGAAACAACAAAACCACCGCCGCTTTAGACACATAATGCCTGAACATTCTGATCACACTTTCCCCTTCTGCGATAGCGTGCCGAGATCGAAAAATTGTCGTGTTGTCAGCATGGACGTCCCAGACGCGGTCCATGTTGAGGCGTCACAAAATATTTCCCGGATGAAGCGAAGGGCCGATCATTTCGATCGAATTCAACGCGCCGTTATGAAATCGCATATAGTTATGCTTGTTTAAAGAAAATATCGCCACCATGAAATTTGATGTTGCTATTGTCGGTAGCGGATTGGCCGGACTGTCGGTTGCGCTCCATCTGGCCCAGTCGCGCACTGTCGCGATCATTTCAAAGCGCGAGCTGCAATATGGCGCCAGTAACTGGGCCCAGGGTGGCATTGCCGCCGTGCTCGACTCGGGCGACAGCCACGAACAGCATATTGGCGACACGCTGATCGCCGGCGCCGACCTGTGCGATGAAAGCGCCACCCGCTTCATCGTCGAACACGGCCGCGAAGCGATCGAATGGCTGATCGCCCAAGGCGTACCATTTACGCGCGATGCCGACGCCGAACTGGGGTTTCACCTGACGCGCGAAGGCGGTCACAGTCAGCGCCGCATCATTCATGCCGCTGATGCCACCGGCCATGCGGTGCAAATGACGCTGGAAGAAAAAGTGCGTCTGCACCCCAACATCACGCTATTTGAACACCACTGCGCGATCGACCTGATCATGTCGGATAAATTGCCCGACACAATGGAGCCAAAGTCCGCCGCTATCGGCGCGCAAGCGCGTTGCCTGGGATTGTATGTACAAGATGAGCAAAGCGGCAACGTGCTCACTTTTTCCGCGCAACATACGGTGCTCGCTACCGGCGGCGCCGGCAAGGTGTATCTGTACACCACCAACCCCGACACCGCCAGCGGTGATGGCATTGCCATGGCCTGGCGCGCAGGATGCCGCGTCTCGAACATGGAATTCATCCAGTTTCACCCAACTTGCTTGTACCACCCGTACGCAAAGTCGTTTCTGATCACGGAAGCGATTCGCGGCGAAGGCGGCTTGCTGAAGTTGCCACCGGAAGCCGGAGCCGACGCAGGCACCCGCTTCATGCCGGTGCACGACGAGCGCGCCGAACTGGCACCGCGCGATGTTGTTGCGCGCGCGATCGACTTCGAAATGAAAAAGCGCGGCATCGATTATGTGCACCTGGACATCAGCCACAAGCCGGCCGCGTTCCTGATTGAACACTTCCCCACTATTTATGCGCGCTGCATGGAACTGGGCATCGACATCACGAAGGAGCCGATACCGATCGTGCCGGCCGCCCACTACACCTGCGGTGGCGTGGTGACCGACCTGCTTGGTCGCACCGACTTGCCGGGCTTGTACGCGGTCGGCGAAACCGCTTGTACCGGCTTGCATGGCGCCAATCGACTGGCCAGCAATTCCTTGCTCGAATGCCTGGTCATCGGCCGCGCCTGCGCCGGTGACATCGAACAGCGCGAACCAGTCGCGCGGCCCGACTTGCCGCAGTGGGATGAAAGCCGGGTCACCAATGCCGACGAGGAAGTCGTGATCGCCCACAACTGGGATGAATTGCGTCGCTTCATGTGGAATTACGTGGGTATTGTGCGCACCACCAAACGCCTCGAACGGGCGCAGCACCGCATCGCCCTCTTGAAAGAAGAAATCGACGAGTACTATCGCCATTTCCGCATCACCCACGACTTGCTTGAATTACGCAATCTGGTTGACGTGGCGTCCCTGATCGTTCACAGTGCTCTATCGCGCCGCGAGAGCCGTGGCTTGCACTTCAGCCGCGACTATCCGGACACGCTGCCGAAAGCCTTGCCCAGCGTATTGACGCCGCCGCGACGCTAATTTCGGGCACGACAGAAAAACATCCGCGTGCGAACCGGTGGTTCGCACGCCAATTGCAAGATCAGAGACTGACAATCTGTACGCTACGCAATTATGATTTTTTATTTGTTCGCACGATGACATCACAATATGAAGCGCTCTCGCCCTCGAATCTGACCTGGCATGCTTCTTTGTACGCGCATGTAAACCAGCATCGGGCAACCGCTGCCGGGCTTGCCATTGCATTGCTCGGCTTGCTCTTATTGCTGGCGCAAAATATCAGCAACCTGATCGGCGGCAACGTCGGGCCCCAGGTAGCATGGGCCTCGATGGCCGGTGGCGCCGGCTTTGCGGCAACCGCGCTCGGCGCCATGCTGGCGCTATTACTTAAAGGCATGCCACAGAAAATAGAAGACAGCATGCTCGGCTTTGCCGCCGGCATGATGCTGGCAGCAAGCGCTTTTTCATTGATTATTCCAGGCATCGCCGCCGGGACCGATTTATTTCAAAGTCGTTTTCTCGGTTCCGGCATCGTCATCGTCGGTCTTGCCCTGGGCACGCTGCTGATGCTCGGTCTCGATCAATTCACACCCCATGAACATACATCGACCGGCCCTTGCGGGCCCGGATATGAACTTTGTCAACGCGGCTGGTTATTTGTCTTTGCGATAGCGCTGCACAATTTGCCTGAAGGCATGGCCATGGGCGTGAGCTTTGCGCAAGGGGACATGGCGGTGGGCTTGCCGCTCAGCGCCGCGATTGCGATCCAGGATATCCCCGAAGGATTGGCGGTCGCGCTGGCGCTGCGCGGCTCGGGCATGAAACCGATCCATGCGGTGCTCATTGCTGCGGCCAGCGGCTTGCTGGAACCGATAGGCGCACTACTGGGCGTTGGCTTGTCGGGCGGAATGGCATTTGCCTACCCGCTCGGGCTGGGCTTGGCCGCCGGAGCGATGCTGTTTGTCGTCTCTCATGAAGTGATCCCGGAAACCCATCGCAACGGCCATCAAACGCCTGCTACGCTAGGCTTGATGGGTGGGTTCGCACTGATGCTGCTGCTCGATACAGCACTGGGATGAATCGTCCGGGCCGTTCAGACTACGGCAGGAATGGCACTTCAAAGGCTGCGCCCACCTCTTTCAAATCCTTTGTTTCATCCTTCAAATGAATGCCGGTCAATTTCCGCTGGCGCCCCTGATCCAACAGATAATGCATTTTTCAAGCCGCGTCTTCATGCGACAAGCCTTGCGCACCACCGCATAGGCGCGCGCTTCGCAAGTTTGCTGGTCAAGGCCGTGTTGGGCGTTGGCCGACAAGGAGCTGCCTTGCCCAGTTTCGAAATACATGACATTGTCGCCAAGCGTTGCGCGTCCCAGCGACAACGCGATATCAGCGCATACTTGCCGCCTGCATTGCTGCATACATTACTGCAAAATCCGCTGGCGCTGGTCGCCCTTTTCTCAGCCGGTGATGCGCAGCGAATAGTCGGTCGCTCTTATATCCTTGGTCAGGCTGCCGATCGAAATGCGGTCGACGCCAGTTTCCGCGATCGCGCGCAAGGTGGCGAAGTTGACGCCGCCGGACGCTTCCAGCAAAGCGCGGTGCGCAGTGAGCGACACCGCGTCGCGCATCGCATCGAGAGTGAAATTATCGAGCAAGATGGACTTGGCGCCAGCACCCAGCGCCTGCTGCAGTTGCTCCAGGTTTTCCACTTCGATCTGAATCATCACACGGGCTTTCAGCTTGTCGGCTGCAGCCAGCGCTTGCGTCACGCCACCAGCGGCCGCGATATGGTTTTCCTTGATCAAGATACCGTCGTACAAGGCCAACCTTTGATTTTGTCCTCCGCCGACCCGGACCGCATATTTTTGCGCCAGGCGCAGCCCTGGCAAGGTCTTGCGCGTGTCGAGCACCACCGCGTCGGTGCCGGCAACGAGTTCGACATGGCGGCGCGTCGCTGTCGCGACGCCGGACAGCAGCTGCAGGAAATTCAACGCGCTGCGCTCGGCCGTCAGCAAGGCGCGCGCCGGCGCCTCGATTGTGCAAACCACGCTGTCGATACGCATCAAATCGCCTTCGGCGTACTGCCATCCGATCACGCTACCGGCGTCCAGAGCGTGCATCACGGCCTCAAACCAGGGCGCGCCGCACAGCACCGCTGCTTCGCGCACGATCACTTGCGCTGTCACGCGGCCAGTGGGCACCAGCAAGCCGGTCAGGTCGCCGCTGCCGACATCTTCCTGCAACGCTGCTTGCACGTTCGCTTCCAGAGCGCCAGCCAGTGCCGCATCGAACTGTCCGAAAGGGTTGACCAGCGGATTCATTCGCAGATTCGAGGCCATCATGCCGGTCCCACCTTGTCAAACAGCTTGCCTTCTGTCGCCAGATCGGCGCCAGGTTGCAGACCGGCCTTTTTTGCAGCGGCAAAATCGAGCATCCGGTCGATCGACTTGATGGCTTGCCGGCCCAGCAACGGGTCGACAAAAATTTCATTGTTCATGTTCTCCAGCACATCGGCCAGGTTTTGCAAGCCGTTCATCGCCATCCACGGGCAGTGTGCGCAGCTCTTGCAGGTGGCGCTATTGCCGGCAGTGGGCGCTTCGATGAAAATCTTGCCTGGTGCGGCTGCGCGCATCTTGTGCAAGATGCCATTATCGGTGGCGACGATGAACAAGGTCGCGTCCATGGTCTGCGCAGCGGCGATCATTTGCGACGTTGAGCCGACGACATCGGCCAGCGCGACGACGTCGGCAGGCGATTCCGGATGGACCAGCACCTTGGCTTCGGGATGCTCGGCCTTCAGCAATTCCAGTTCGATGCCCTTGAATTCATCATGCACCAAACACGAGCCTTGCCACAGCAGCATGTCGGCGCCAGTCTCTTTTTGGATGTAGGAGCCAAGGTGTTTATCGGGCGCCCACAAGATTTTCTTACCCTGCGCATGCAGATGGGCCACGATGTCGAGGCCGATCGACGACGTCACCATCCAATCGGCGCGCGCCTTGACGGCGGCGCTGGTGTTAGCGTACACGACGACGGTGCGATCCGGATGTGCGTCGCAAAAAGCGGCAAATTCATCCGCCGGGCAACCCAGGTCGAGCGAACAGGTCGCATCCAGATCCGGCATCAGCACCCGTTTTTCCGGGCTCAGTATCTTGGACGTCTCGCCCATGAAGCGCACGCCGGCCACGACCAGGGTCTGGGCCGGGTGGTCGCGCCCGAAGCGGGCCATTTCCAGCGAATCGGAAACGCAGCCGCCGGTTTCCTCGGCCAGGTCCTGGATATCGGCATCGACGTAATAATGCGCGACTAGCACCGCGCCACGTTCTTTCAGCAAAGCACGGATGCGCTGTTTGAGGACCGCTTTTTGATCACTGGACGGCGTCGCAGGGGTGCGCGCCCAGGCCAGCGCCGTGCAACTGCCTCCCGCTTGCGGGTGCTCGTATTGAACAGACTTGATCGGGGTGGCGTTGGAAGGGGGCGCGCCGGAAGGAGTGGCGCTGAACTCAGTGGACATGGCGATGACTCTGCGTAAAGGTGGATGGCGATACGGTGGAACAAAACATGGGTCTGCAGCATCACTGCGGCAGACCCATGCAAACTCAGGCTAACAAATGTCGGCCACAGGCCGACTCATTGCTCAACTCATTGAGCAACTCATTGAGCAACTCATCGAGCAACTCATCGAGCAACTCATCGAGCAACTCATGCATCAGTCGATACCCTGACTGCGCAAATAGTCTTCGTAATTGCCGCGATAATCGATCACTTCGTTTTCCTTGATCTCGATGATGCGGTTCGCCAGCGAAGAGACAAATTCACGGTCGTGCGACACGAAGATCAGCGTGCCGGCGTATTTTTCAAGCGCAACGTTCAGCGATTCGATCGATTCCATGTCCATGTGGTTGGTCGGCTCATCCATCAACAGCACGTTGTGGCGGCCCAGCATCAGCTTGCCGTACATCATGCGGCCTCGTTCACCGCCAGACAGCACTTGCACCGATTTTCGGACATCGTCGCCGCCGAACAGCAAGCGGCCCAGGATCGCGCGCACGGCCTGATCGTCGTCGCCTTCTTTGGTCCACTGGCCGATCCAGTCGGTCAGCACCGCATCTTTGGCGAAGTCTTCGGTCGGATCTTGCGGCATGTAACCGACGTTTGCATTCTCGGCCCATTTGATGCGGCCCTGATCGGGATGCAATCCTGCCACGGTATCGCCGCCGATGCAGCGCAGCATCGTCGTCTTGCCCACGCCATTGGCACCGATGATGGCGATGCGCTCACCGGCTTCGACCATGATACTGAAATTCTTGAACAGCGGATGGTCGAAGCTTTTCGAGATATTCTCGACTTCAACGGCAAGCCGGTGTAATTTCTTCTCGCCGTCGAAACGCACGAAGGGATAGGCGCGCGACGATGGCTTGATGTCGTCGACCTTGATCTTTTCGATCTGCTTGGCACGCGATGTGGCTTGGCGCGCCTTCGACTTGTTGGCGGCAAAGCGGCGTACAAATTCCTGCAGTTCAGCGACCTTGTCCTTGGCTTTCGCATTGTTGGACAGTTGCTGGTTGCGCGCCTGAGTCGAGGCGAACATGTATTCGTCGTAATTGCCCGGATAAATCTTCAGCGTACCGTAATCCATGTCCGCTACGTGGGTGCAGACCTGATTCAGGAAGTGACGGTCATGCGAAATGATGATCATCGTCGAATTGCGATCGTTGAGCACGTCCTCTAACCAGCGAATCGTATTGATGTCGAGGTTATTGGTGGGCTCGTCGAGCAGCAGGATATCCGGATTCGAAAACAGTGCCTGCGCCAGCAACACGCGCAACTTCCAGCCCGGCGACACATTGCTCATCGGTCCCTGATGCAACTCGGTACCGACGCCGGCGCCGAGCAGCAATTCGCCAGCGCGCGATTCGGCCGTGTAACCGTCATATTCGGAAACTTTGCCTTCGAGATTGGCGGCGGCCATGTAATCGTCGTCAGTCGCTTCCAAGTTGGCGTAAATTGCATCGCGCTCTTGCATCGCGGCCCACATTTCAGTGTGGCCCATCATGACGACGTCGAGCACGCGCATGTCTTCGAACGCGAACTGATCCTGGCGCAACTTGCCCAGGCGCTCATTGGTGTCGAGCATGACGTTGCCGCCCGACGATTCCAGGTCGCCGCCCAGGATTCTCATGAATGTGGACTTGCCACAGCCGTTGGCGCCAATCAAGCCGTAGCGATTACCCTCGCCAAATTTGACAGAAATATTTTCAAATAATGGCTTGGCGCCAAATTGCATCGTGATGTTAGCTGTGGATAGCACTGATAAAGCCCTTAAATGCGTGGTTTCAATAACCGATTATCTTACCATTTTGCGCGCGGATCGTCTTGGCCGCACGTTAAAAACTGGGTCAAACTGTGTAAAAAAATGCGCAAACACCGCAGCCGGGTAGTGCTGGCACGCAGGCAATAGCGCAACGCCCCCTTCAGCGCTGCGCCAGCGTCGGATAGTCGGTCAGCGTCAGCCGGAAACCATCACTATCCGAGATCAGATGCGCCTGTGCGCCGAACGGCAACGTGACGCGTTCTCGAATGTGACCAAATGGCAACCCTGTCAGTACCGGCACCGGCAAACGCGCGCGCAAGAAAGCGAGCATCGCATCGAAATCGTAGCCATTGTCGAGCAAGCCCAGACGGTATTGCGAAAAATCGCCCAGCAACACGGCGCGCTGGCGCCCGATCACACCGGCGTGCAGCAATTGCAACATCATCCGTTCGACGCGGTAAGGGTGCTCGTTGACATCTTCGACGAACAAGATGCCGCCATCGATCTCTGGAAAATAAGGCGTCGCTAGCAAATGCGTCAGCATCGC
>JBLHNV010000017.1:0-17926 GCA_047623125.1 Janthinobacterium sp.
CTACCGCGCACAATTGCTGGCGCGACTGCAGCTACCGTTTCAGGTAGTGGTGCCCGATATCGACGAAACTGCATTGCCGGGCGAAACGCCAGGCACTACCGCATTGCGACTGGCCCTCGCCAAGGCTGAAGCAGTGGCTGCGCGCATGCCAGGCTGCCTGGTGGTCGGCTCGGACCAGGTCGCCACACTCGATGACATTCAGATCGGCAAGCCCGGCAACCATGAAGCTGCGCTACGCCAATTGCAACTGATGCGCGGCAAACAAGTCGTGTTCCACACCGCATTATGTCTGTGGGATGGCCGGCTTGGCGAGCCTGTCGTGCAATTGAAGGATATCCAGACCAGCGTCACGTTCCGCAACTTGCTTGACGCCGAACTGGACGCTTATCTGCGCATCGAGCAACCCTATGATTGTGCCGGCAGCGCCAAAAATGAGGGATTGGGCATCGCCATCCTCGAAAAAATCGACAGCAGCGACCCGACCGCCCTCACCGGCTTGCCGTTGATATGCCTGGTCGACATGCTGCGCAAGGCCGGCGTGCCGTTTTTCAGCACCGCAGTCAGTCACGCTTGAAACAATCACGTCCGGAACCGTCCGAACCAACCCAACCCATGATAATGCGATGAACATGCCCGGCACCCTCTACCTGATTCCCAATACGCTCGGCACGACCGACAATGTCACCGATGTACTGGCCCACATCATCCCCGATCACGTGCAAGCGATCACGTCGCGACTCGACTATTTCGTGGCAGAAAATGCCAAGACGGCGCGCGCCTTTCTGAAGCTGATCGCAATCAACCATCCTTTAACGACGCCGCTGCAGGAAATGACGATCGTTGAACTCAATGTCAATACCGCGCCGCAAGCACTGGCCGGTTTTCTGGCGCCCCTGCTGGCAGGTCGTGATGCCGGACTGATATCGGAAGCCGGCGTGCCGGCCGTGGCGGATCCCGGCGCCGATCTGGTGCGCCTTGCGCATCAGCATGGCATCAGCGTCAAGCCGCTGGTAGGTCCATCGTCACTGTTGCTGGCCGTCATGGCAAGCGGACTGAACGGTCAAAGCTTCGCCTTCAACGGCTACTTGCCGACCGATGCCGCGTTGCGCGGAAAGCGCCTGAAGGACCTGGAGCAGCGCTCGCGCAGCGAAAAGCAAACCCAGCTTTTCATCGAAACGCCGTACCGCAATGCGGCCATGCTGGAAGCGCTGGTGGCGCATTGCCAGAGCGACACGCTCATTTGCGTGGCGACCGACTTGAGCCTGGCGACGGAGTCGATCAAGACGATGACGGGCGCGCAGTGGAAGCGCCTGCTCGCTGCCGGCAAGACGCCCGACTTCCACAAGAAGCCGACCGTGTTTTTGCTGCTGGCTTAGCGCCTCGCTGTTGCACCACTCAAAGGCGGACAACTGAATCGCATGCCATTGCGCGACCGACAAATCCAGAGCGCGCAGCGCATCCGCGATCCCGGCGCCCGATGCGCCATGCGTCAGGAGTTCGACCGAATGGCGCATGGCGCCCGTAGTCGCCACGCCGGAACAGCAGCGCCTTGCGCACCTGATTCAAGATGCTCTGGCGCACCACGAAAAACCGATCGAAAGACGTACATTGCGTCGACGCCTGAAGCGAGTTGAATGTCATCTGATTGCCCGTCACGACAGCACCGATGATGGCAGTGCGCCTGACGCAGGCAACAAGTCTGAGCGTTCCGAACAAAAGAATACGTCTTGTTTGCACGCCGATGTCGATGCGTGTCACGCGCTCAGACGCGGCGTGTTCCGGTGTTGCGCATGGTCGTGGTGCCAGTTTCCAGCACAAATTTTGCACCGGCATCCCGGCCTAATACCTTGACCAGATACGGCATCACTTCGCGCAGTGTCGGCTCCAGCGTGTATGGCGGATTGAGCACGAACATGGCACTGCTATGTATGCCAAAACCGTCCGGCGTCGGCGTGTTGATCGTCAGCGTAACGTGCAGCCAGCCGCCCGCAGGCAGTTGCTTGAGCTTGTCGGCGAACTGCCGCGATTCCATCCTCTGCAACACCGGATACCAGACTGCATAGGTGCCGGTCGCGAAACGCAGCAGTGCATCAGCCAGCGCATCCTTGACCCTGCGGTAATCCATTTTATCTTCATAAGGCGGATCCATCAGCACCAGTGCGCGGCGCGACGGCGGCGGCAGCAACGCTTTCAAGCCGAGAAAACCGTCGGCCTTGGTGATCATCACGCGCCTGCCGCGCGTGTGCTCGCCCTGCTGGGCCGCATGCGCTTCGACCTTGCGGAAATTATCGGCCAGGATCTTGGCATCGGCCGGATGCAGTTCGAACAAACGCAACCGGTCTTGCTCGCGCATCACCTGATCGGCGCAATACGGCGAACCCGGGTAATAACGCATCTTTCCGCTGGGATTCATGCCTTTCACCAGCTTCAGGTACTCGGCCAGTGCTGGCGGCAAGTCGGTACGATTCCACAGCGGTCCGATGCCGGTTTCGTATTCGGCATTCTTGGCGGCATAACCGGCGTCGAGCGCATACACGCCGGCCCCGGCATGGGTGTCGATATAAGTGTAGGCAGTGTCTTTCTGATTCAGATACTGCAACAACTGAATCATCACAAAGTGCTTCAACACATCGGCGTGATTACCCGCGTGAAAGGCGTGGCGGTAGCTCAACATAGCTTGGGAATTCCATAAGTGTGTTTTCAGAGTGGCGCCGCGATGCGCAAATACAGGCTGCGCGGCGCGCGTCCCGCATTATCCACCAGATCGCCGACGAACAAAAGCCGCAGCCGGAATCGGCTGCGGCATTGAGGCAGAGCGCTCCGGAACCGGCGCGCAACCATGCCCGCGCCAAGTGCGGCATGGTCAAGCTCACTGCGTGGCAGGTCAGGTCAGGTCAATTCTTGCTGCGCCACCAGAATGCCATCGGCGTCGGCATAGATCCAGTCACCGGCACTGACGCCGACGCCGCTGATCAAGACCCGCAAATTGCATTCGCCGGCGCCTTTTTTGCTGCTTTTTTGCGGATGCGTAGCCAGCGCCCTGACGCCGATGTCGCAGGCGTTGATTTCATCGCTGTCGCGGATGCACCCATTGACGATGATGCCGGCCCAGCCATTTTTTTCTGCCAGCAAGCCCAGCTGGCCGCCCACCAGTGCGCGCCGCAAACTGGCACCGCCGTCAATGACCAGCACATGGCCATTGCCTGCCGTTTCCAGCGTCGAACGCACCAAAGCATTGTCTTCGAACACTTTCAACGTGGTAGCCGGCCCGCAAAACCGCAGGCGTTTGCCAAACGCACGAAACAGCGGCGGCAGCACTGCCAGGCGTCCATCGTTGAGCAATGAGGGATTGTCGTCGCACAGGTCGGTGGTAGCAAAAGTCATCGTCGGTCCCGGATAGATTTGTCAAGAGTGCGACGATTCTATGCTTTTTGGCACCAGAAAGGCAAGACGCCCGGGCGTGCCAGCATGAGCTGACCCGGCCAGGCGCGGCGGGATTACGGCTGGTCGGGCGGGGCCTGAGGTTTGTCAATGGACACCTCCGTGTGCGCAGCAAACACCAGCGCACTGCCTTGCACGTCGATGGAGACGACATCTTTCGGCCCGAACTTACCTTCAAGAATCAACTTCGACAATGGATTTTCGATCTGCTGCTGGATCGCACGCTTCAGCGGCCGTGCGCCATACACCGGATCGAAGCCGGCTTCGGCGATCTTTTGCAAGGCCGCGTCCGACAGTTCGAGCCCGATTTCCATGCGCTCCAGACGTTGCTCGAGGATTTTCAGCTGGATCTTCGCGATGGCGCCGATATTCTTTTCATCGAGCGCGTGAAACACAACGATCTCGTCGATCCGGTTGATGAATTCGGGCCTGAAATGGGAGCGCACTTCGGCCATCACTTCCATCTTGACCAGCGCCGGCTCAACGCCTTCCATCGCCTGTATCTTGTGCGAACCCAGGTTCGATGTCATTACGATCACTGTGTTCTTGAAGTCGACCGTGCGGCCTTGCCCGTCGGTCATGCGGCCATCATCGAGCGCCTGCAACAGCACATTGAAGACATCATGATGGGCTTTTTCGACTTCATCGAACAAGATCACGCTGTAAGGTTTGCGCCGCACCGCTTCGGTCAGATAGCCACCTTCGTCGTAACCGACATAACCGGGCGGCGCACCGATCAGGCGTGCCACCGAATGTTTTTCCATGAACTCGCTCATGTCGATGCGAATCATCGATTCTTCGGTATCGAACAGAAAGGTCGCCAGCGCCTTGCACAGTTCGGTCTTGCCGACGCCTGTGGGCCCCAGGAACATGAAGGAGCCATAAGGACGATTCGGGTCGCCGAGGCCGGCGCGCGAGCGCCGGATCGCGTCGGCCACCGCATTGATCGCCTCGTCCTGGCCGACCACGCGTTCGTGCAGCTTTTGCTCGATATGCAGCAGTTTGTCGCGCTCGCCTTGCATCATGCGCGCAACAGGAATGCCGGTCGCGCGCGACACCACTTCGGCAATTTCTTCGGCGCCGACCTGCGTGCGCAGCAGTTTGGGCTTGCCGGTGCTTGCTTGCGCCGCGCCGTTGTCGGCTTGCTTGAGCTGGGACTCGAGTTCCGGCATCCTGCCGTACTGCAACTCGGACACCTTTTGCCAATTGCTTTCGCGCGTGGCTTGTTCCATCTGCAGCTTGACGCGTTCGATCTCTTCCTTGATATGGGTGCTGCCCTGGACTACGGCTTTTTCCGCCTTCAGGATTTCTTCGAAATCGTTGTATTCACGCTGCAGCTTCACAATCTCTTCATCGATCAGTGCCAGCCGGCGCAGCGAAGCCTCATCTTTTTCCTTCTTCACGGCTTCCTTCTCGATCTTCAGCTGGATCAGCCGGCGCTCCAGCTTGTCCATCACTTCCGGCTTCGAATCGATCTCGATCTTGATCTTCGAGGCCGCCTCGTCGATCAGGTCGATCGCCTTGTCGGGCAAGAAGCGGTCAGTGATGTAGCGGTGCGACAGTTCGGCTGCGGCGATGATCGCCGCATCGGTGATCTCGACCTTGTGATGCAATTCGTACTTGTCTTGCAAGCCGCGCAAGATCGAAACGGTGGCTTCGACAGTGGGTTCATCGACCAGGATTTTCTGGAAGCGCCGTTCCAGTGCAGCATCTTTTTCGATGTACTTGCGGTATTCGTCGAGCGTAGTCGCGCCCACGCAATGCAATTCGCCGCGCGCCAGTGCCGGCTTGAGCATGTTGCCGGCATCCATCGCGCCTTCGGCCTTGCCGGCGCCCACCATCGTATGCATTTCATCGATGAAGACGATGGTCTGGCCTTCATCCATCGCCAGTTCCTTCAGCACGGATTTGAGCCGTTCCTCGAATTCGCCGCGGTATTTCGCACCCGCGAGCAGCGCCGCCATGTCAAGCGACAGCACACGCTTGCCCTTCAGCGACTCGGGTACCTCGCCATTGACGATACGCTGCGCCAGCCCTTCGACGATGGCAGTCTTGCCTACGCCGGGCTCGCCGATCAATACCGGATTGTTCTTGGTCCTGCGCTGCAAAACCTGGATCGCGCGCCGAATTTCGTCGTCACGCCCGATCACCGGATCGAGTTTGCCTTTTCTGGCGCGATCGGTCAGGTCCATGGTGTATTTTTTCAACGCTTCGCGCTGACCTTCAGCTTCTTGCGTATCGACATTATTGCCGCCCCGTACTGCCTGGATCGCCGCTTCCAGCGCCTTGCGCTCCAAGCCGCTTTGACGCCCCAACTTGCCGGCGTCCGACTTGTCATCCAACATCGCCAGCAACACCATTTCGCTGGACACGAACTGGTCGCCGCGCTTTTGCGACTCCTTGTCGGCCAGATTCAGTAAACCGACGAATTCGCGACTGACCTGAACATCGCCGCCGGTGCCGGTCACTTTCGGCAAGCGTGCGAGCGAGGATTTCAGCGCCGTGACCAGAGCGCCAACATTGACGCCGGCGCGCTGCAGCATCGACTTGGCGGCGCCATCATCCTGGTTCAGCAGCGCCGTCAGCAAATGCACCGGCTCCATGTATTGATTATCATTGCCGACGGCAATGCTTTGGGCATCGGCCAGCGCTTCCTGCAGCTTGGTTGTCAGTTTGTCTTGGCGCACGGAGAGGCTCCTGATTTTTATGTTAGTGATAACATTGGGATGGACAGCCATCGTTTCAAGGAGCATCTTGCAAACCGATGCCGATTCCGATCCCAACAAGTCGATTCGATCAAGTCAACGGCATCGGATCAGTCAGTGAGCCGGTTCGTCCGGACGCCCCGCAGCATCCACGCTCCACTTGGCCAAGCTGTGCTGATCGCTGGAGCGCGCATCGACCCAGCGTGCGCCCAGTTCGGTTTGTTCTTTCTTCCAGAACGGCGCCTCGGTTTTCAAATAATCGATGATGAATTCGCAGGCGGCAAAGGCCGCGCCCCGATGCGCGGCCGCAGTAACGACCAGCACGATTTGCGCCATCGGCAGCAAGGGGCCGATACGATGCACCACCAGAGCATCGGACAAGTCCCAGCGCGCAAGCGCCTGGTCGATGATGGTCTCTATCGCTTGCTCGGTCATGCCCGGATAATGCTCCAGTTCCATGCCGGCCACGCCAACACCATCATTCAAGTCGCGCACAGTGCCGACAAAACTCACCACGGCCCCCACCTTCGGGTCGTTCGCGCGCAACTGCGCCACTTCGGTACTCAGGTCAAAATCGTCGCCCTGAACTCGGACCCGGCTCATGTCGCTACTTTCATGCTGTCTCCAGAGCGCCGGCATGGCGCAGCAATTGTTCAATGCGGCTAACGGTGCGCATGTCAGCCAATGCCGGCAGCGCGCACAGTTGCAAAAATTTTGCCGAGGCCGAGGCTGGGCGTACGTTCTGGCCCGATTTCAGCGACGACTGCAAGGTGTCGATTTGCATCTTGAGGCGCTCGCGCGCAAACTCGGTACCGCTGTCGATGCCGGCAGCTATTTCAAGGCGCAGCACCTCTTCCAGCAACGCGCTGCGGTTGTGTTCCAGTTGCAAGGCATACGCGCCATCCGAAACGCCGGATGGCTGTGCCAAAGCCTGCGTGGCGCCAGAGAATCGGGCCAGCAAGACTTTTTCATACTGGTTTGACAGCAGCGGCAAGGCGCTCCAGCGTGCGGCCCAGGGCGCGCCATGCAAGTCGACATCGGCGCTGCAAAGCGCGCTCTCGATCGACTGGCACAGGCGTAACTTTTGCTGTAACGCGCTCGCCTGCGCTGCCAGAGCGCGCAGCGCGATGGCATCAAGCTGCGCCTGCACCTGAGCCACAGCGGCAAGATAGCGCAACGCGATCTTCTGTTCGCTGGCGTGCGGCACTGCTCCGCTCGCATTCCACGCCTGCTCGGCATCGCGCAGCAAGGTCGCAGCCACGCTGGCCTGCTCCAGACTGGTGCCGCCAGCAACTTCCAGCGTGGCGCACACAGCTTCCTTGTCTTGCAAATGGGCACGCCGCACATTGTCGGCGACGTCGGCCTGTTCCTTGCGCTGGGCAAAGACCTGATCGCAAGCAGTGCGGAAGCGCTGCCACAACGCTTGTTCGGCACGCCGCTCCAAAGGCAGCGCTTTCGCGTACTCCTGCCATTTTTCTTGCAGCACACGCAGCGTGGCGGTGGTGTTGCGCTGGCCCGGCTGCAGCAGACCCACTTCCTCGATCAATTGTTCGCGCCGCGCTATTTCGATGCTGCGTTGCTGTTCGAGTGGTGCCAGCAACGCATCGAGCGCCTGACCAAATTCGGCATCGAGGCGCTTTTTTTCCTTGCGATCGATGGTGCCCAGACGAGTCCAGGCCTGGCGCAGCCGCAAGCCTTCGGCGATCAGATTTTTCCAGTCATCGGACCCATTCTCGCCAGCCGTTGTGGTTGCGACGATCAGCGCTTGCGCCTTGGCCGCATTGGCATGGCGCTCATCGGCCAACGCCTTGAAATGCAAGGCCACCGGCGCATAAGCGGCCCCGCACGCGGCATCGAAGCGCAGCCACAGCGCTTTCGGTGCCGCGCCAGAGAGGCTGTCGAGCGACTTCCAGCACTCGCGCAAGCTGCCGACTTTTTTCGCCAGTTCGCCCATTGGCAAAGGCACAGTTTGTACGGGCAATTCCTCGGCCGCCTTCACCAGTTCCTCGCGCGAAATATTGCCACCCCAGCGGGCCCAATCGGCCAATCGCTTGAATTCGGCGCGCACACGGGTCAGGCGCTCGGACTGGGCCGCTGACAATCGGCTGCCCTTGCTATCAAGCAGCACCTTGTCGTGCTCGGATGCCACTTGCAGCAATCCTTGCTGCAGCGCCGCTTCCATCGCGTCGAGGGCACTGTCAAAGTCAAGCCCGGCTTGCTTGCGCGGCGCGTCAGCAATACGCTGTTTCGGCTGGGGCGCGGCGGGAATCGCTGCCATGATGAGATCGAATTGTTGTTGCAACAAACTCGCTGCAGCGCCTTCCGGCAAGGCTGGCAAGTTCTGCCAGCGACGCTGGATTTGTTCAGGATGAAGCGCTGCGACCTCCGTTTCCTCCCACGCGGTCAGCGCGCTCTGACGCGCCTCGAAAGCAGCCTGGTGTTGCGCCACTTCGCGTGCACCTTGCGCCAGCGCCGCTTCGCATTGCTGATACACCGAAGCGAACTCGCGCAACAATTGCCTGGGCAGCGAAGCAGACTCGACAGCGATACTGTGTGCAGCATGCTCACTGGCAAACAATGCCAGCGATGCTACCGCCTGTTCATGCTCGAGGCCCGTTGACGGCAACATGCGCAACCCGGCGACGGCATCGATCACCGCGCGCTGCAGCGTCACCTGAGCTTCGAGGCGCTGGGCCAGAGCGCCGCGCAGCACGGAAAATTGTTCGCACAATGGGGCTGGCGCCTGGATGACTTGCCAGCGCCGGTCGAGCTCGGCGGCCTGATTCGGACTGAAATCGGCATGCGCCAGCAAGCGCTCGGCCGCCTCGATCGCCGCCAGTGCTTTTTGCTGTTCTGCTTGTTCATGGCGAATGACGTCGAGACGCGCTTGCATCAGCTTGGCAACGCGCCGATCGGTATTGCGCATCGCCTGCTGCAATTGTTCCAGCATGGCCTGGCCATGGATGTGCTGCGCAGCGGCGAGCCGCACATCGGCGAATTCACTCTGCAAAACGCAGGCCAGGGCGCCCGCTTCGTCACCGGCAAGCGCATGCGCTAGCGCGACCTGTTCGGCCCGCCGCACACTGGCGGCAATACTGACTGCGACGGCTTGTTCGGGAATACGCGGCTGCGCTTTGGACTGCTTGCGGGCAGAGCGTTTAAAAAGGAAATCGAACATGGTTTGTCATCAGTGGTTCAAAACCACATCATAACAAAGCACCGCGCCCGATGTTAGCCGGAATGCTATTCTCCTCCGACAACCTTCAACGGCGAGTGCAACGGCCAGTTCGACGCCACGTCAGCGCAGATGTTCATGCCGACCGGCAATGGCAATTCGACAACGCTGGCCTTGCTGCGGCGCGTTTCTATTTTTTCCGCATCATGGAGCATGAATTGGCTCGCCATCGAAAACCAGGCTTCGCCGCAAATGACGCTGCGCGCCATCGCATATAACTCTTGCTCTTCTTTTTCGAGTCGTCTGAGCAAGGTGCTGCAGCAAGCATCGATGCTGCTGCAGATGTGCTCGACGCACTCTTCGCTATTCGCACCCATCGTGTCGAGCCGCACACGCAATTGATGCATCGTATCGGAAACGGCGGCGTTCAGCGTGCTCAACTCAGCGAGCAGGTAATCGGCTCGCTCGGTGGCGAGGCGGATCGCCGGAATCAGAAAAATTTCGCTCTTGCGCAAGCGGCAAGCTTGATACAAGCTATCGAGCGTGACGAACGCATGCTCCAACTGTGCCAGTGTGGTGCTATGGCGCTGCAGCAAATGCACTTGCACATATTTTTGCAATGCTTGCAAACCCATGCGGATGCTGGCCTGCTCAACCGACAGCGTCACCATAGTATAAGTTGCCGTTAACATTCTTGCCCCTAGTCAAGAGCCGACCGTCACACTACAGCGGTCAACTCAATCAGTGTGCACAATGCAGCAGCGCCCTTCGCCCGCAACGTGACCAAACCAGAAGTTTAAATAAATCTGACAATGATGCTGTTGCGCCTTATCAAACCAGGATTTGCGATAGCGCAAGCTTGCGCGATACAACGTTACCGGCATTGCTGCGCTGCATGGGCATGGGCATGGGCATGGCCATGATGCGGCTAGTCTTTTTTCTTGATCAAGCCGGCCAGCGCGGCGAACGGATTATGCGTGGCCGGCTGCAGGCTTGCTGACAGCAGTCCGGCGCCACGGTCGGCTTCGAGATAGCGCGAGTGTTCATTATCATGGCAATACAGGCACAACAATTCCCAGTTGCTGCCATCGGGCGGATTGTTGTCGTGATTATGATCGCGGTGGTGCACTGTCAACTGCTGCACGTTGGTGCGCGTAAATTCACGCATGCAGCGTCCGCATACCCACGGATACATCTTCAACGAACGCTCGCGATAACCGCCCTCGCGTACATCGGCGGCGCGGCGCGCGTCGGCCACTATCTTGTCCAGTTTGGAGGCGTCAGGTTTGTGCGGCATGGTGTTTGTCAATCATTGTCAGGTATGCCTGTATTGTAATGATGAAGCGCTGCTACAGGTGCATTTTTTGCCGTCTGCAGCGATCAACGGTGCAACACCATGCTCCTCAGACCCGTCCCGTGCCCAAGCAGCGTCGCATCAAGCAAGCGCGCCATGCGTTACTATGGGGCACAGCAATCATCTGGCAATGAGTTGCCAATGAGCTGGCAATCGCCCGCCGGCAACCGCCAGCAACCACCGTCCGCGACCAGAGAACCCATGCGCCTGCTGCACACTTCCGACTGGCACCTTGGCCAGAGCTTGCATAATTTCGAGCGCAGTTACGAACACCAGTGCTTTCTCGACTGGTTGCTGGCCACCATCGTCAGCGAGCAAGCCGATGCGCTGTTGATCGCCGGCGATATTTTTGACAATGCCAATCCGTCGTCGGCATCGCAAAAACAGCTGTACCGCTTTCTGCAACAAGCCCGGCAAGCGGCGCCGCAACTGGACTTGATCATCATCGCCGGCAACCACGATTCGCCCGGGCGGCTGGAAGCGCCGGGGCCACTACTGGAAGCGCATGGTATCCGCGTCATCGGCAATATGCTGCGCGATGCCCATGGCGACATCGATATCGAACGACTGGTGCTGCCGCTCACCAACAACAGCGGTACGGTTGAAGCCTGGTGCATTGCAATGCCCTTTCTGCGCCCGGGCGACGTGCCGCGCGTGGCGGCCCAGGCCGACTCTGGCCCGGATTCGGGATCGACTGCCAACCAGAGTCCTGACCCTTATTTGGCTGGCATCGCGCTGCTGTATGCGCAGGCGCTGGCGCTGGCCTTGAGCCGCCGCACGAGCGGTCAGGCGATCGTCGCGATGGGCCATTGCCACATGGTCGGCGCCGAGATCTCGAACGATTCCGAGCGCCGCATCGTCATCGGTGGCAGCGAAATGTTGTCCGCCGGCATCTTCGATCCAGCCATCGCCTATGCGGCGCTAGGGCACTTGCATCTGGCGCAAAAGGTCGGATCGCGCGAGCACATCCGCTACTGTGGCAGCCCGATTCCGCTCTCGTTTGCCGAAGTCGGCTACCGGCACCAGATCCTGCGCGTCGACCTCGATGGCGGGAGCGTCGTCGCCACTTTGGCGCTACCGGTGCCGCGCGCGGTCGAATTGCTGCGCGTGCCCAAGCGGCCGGCGCCGCTGCCCGATGTGCTGGCCGCTCTGGCCGCGCTGCCAGCACTGGAAACGCTTCCAGCATCGCATGCGCTCGAGATGCACCAACTGCCATTGCTGGAAGTGCGGGTGCTGCTCGACGCGCCAGAACCCGGGCTGCGCACGCGCATCGAACAGGCGCTGGCGGGCAAGGCGGTGCGACTGGCAAAGATTGAAACGAGCAGCAAGGTGTTTGAGCGCAGCGTTGCCGCAGAACTGACACTGGACCAGCTCGACCAGTTGCAGCCGGACGATATTTTCAAGCGTCTGTATCTGCAAAAATTCGGCAGCGCGGCGCCGCTTGACCAATTAAACGCATTCACCGAGCTGATGTTGCCAGACGCCTGAGCGGCGCGCCGATACCGGCATCGCCACACCCACTTTCCTTTTTCCGAACATGAAAATCCTCAAAATCAGCGGCAAGAATCTGGCTTCGCTGGCCGGCCATTTCAGCGTCGATTTCGAACAGGAACCGCTGGCTTCCTGCGGCCTGTTTGCGATCAGCGGTCCGACCGGCGCCGGCAAGAGCACGCTGCTCGATGCGCTGTGCCTGGCCTTGTACGACGCCACGCCGCGCATGTCGAAAAGCAGCGGTCGCGGCAGCGCCGTGCCGGATGTGGGCAGCGACACGGTGGCAGCGCAAGATCCGCGCACGCTGCTGCGGCGCGGCGCCGCCGAAGGCCATGCCGAAGTCGATTTCGTGGGCAACGATGGCAGCGCCTATCGCGCGCGCTGGCGCGTGCGACGCTCGTATGCCAAGGCCAGCGGCAAGCTGCAACTAGCCGAGATGGAGCTCTGGCGGCTGCCGGCGCTGCAAGCGATCGGTGGCACCAAAACCGAGGTCAAGTCCGAAATCGAACTGCGCATCGGTCTTTCGTTCGAGCAATTCACGCGCGCCGTGCTGCTGGCTCAGAACGAATTTTCGACCTTTCTGAAGACCGAAGATAACGAACGCGGCGAGCTGCTCGAAACGCTGACCGGCAGCACCATCTACAGCGACATCTCAGTGCGCGCTTTTGAGCGCGCCAAGCGCGAAAAGGAAGCCTTGCAACTGCTGTCGCTGCGCCTGGCCGACCACAAGCCGCTCTCAGTTGATGATCGCAGCGCGCTCAAAGCCCAAAGCGGCACGGCCGATGACTGCGCTGACGCGCTGGATCAGCGCAAGACGCTGCTGGAGCAGCAACTGCGCTGGCATGAGCAAGCGCGCAAGCTCGAACAAGACGCACAACAGGCCCAACAGACGCTGCACCTGCGGCGCTGCGATGTCGACGCCGCACAGCCGCGCCGCGTTGCTTTGGCGCAGCTCGAAACGGTACAAGCTGCGCGCCCGCTGCACGACGACGTCACGCGCATGACACTGGAGATCGCCGGCAACGATACCGTCATCGGCACCGGCGAGCGCGCTGCCGACGCGGCGGCACTGGCGCAGCAAACATGCCAGCAGCACTTGCAGCAAGCGGCGCAGCTGCTGCAGCAGGGCGAAGACGAGCAACGCGGCGCAGCCCCGCTGCTCGATTTGGCCAAGGCGCTCGACGTGCGCATCGCGGCGCTATTGCCAGGCCACCTTGAAGCGACGCGCAGCGATGCCAGCACGGCCGCAGCTGCAGCGCAAGCGTTGCAAGACTGGCGCCAGAAACAGGACCAGCACGCACAATTACGCGCGGCGCATGTGGCGGGGTCCAGCTGGCTGGACCAGCACCGTCAATGGCAAACGCTGGCGCAAGCATGGCCGCGCTGGGATCTGCTGTTTGTGCAAGCCGAACAAGCCAGAGCGCAAGCGCAGCACTGCGCACAGGCGCAAATTGGCGCGCGGCAAAGCGTGCGCAATGGCAGCGTCGATGATACGGACGCCAACGCCAGGCTGGTGCTGGCAACGGCAGCGCTGGAGCAGCTGGAATTGCTGCGCCAGCAGACAATACGCGAACGGGCCGCATTTGACGCGGCAGCGGTGCTGCGCCAGCGCCAGCAAGGCGAACTGCGTCGCGACCAGCTGGCGCAAGCTGAAAAGATCCGCACCGAACAAGTCGCCATGCAGATGCGCAGCAGTAGCGTAGCGCAGCAGAGCATGCAGCTGCGCGCCGCACGCGACGCCGCTGGCGCCGCGCTGCCGCAGGAACAGGCACTGGCCGAGCGCGCTGCCGCCGCGCTGGCACAGGCCGAGCGCTCGCTGCACAGCGCACAGGCCGCTTGTAGCGAGCACGTCGAAACGCTGCGCGCGACGCTGCAAATCGATCAGAACTGCCCCGTATGCGGCGCGCTCGAGCACCCGTACCGGGACCAAGGCGACAACGCTGCACTGCACGCGATGCTGGCCAGCTTGCAACTGGAAGTGGCCAATTGCCGCAGCCAGTCGCAACAATGCATCGAACAGCAAGCCCACCGGCGCGCCGTCGCTGCCGCCACGACAGATCAACTGGCGGCGTTGATGCAGGAAACCGATGCCGCGACCGAACCAATGGCGCGTCTGGCGCTGGCATGGAAGGCGGCTTGCGATACGCTGCAACTTGATGCAGGGCAAGACGCCGGTAATGCATCAGGACCCGATGCCGGTGCCAATCTGGCACCCGGGTTCGATGCCGGCCCCTGGCTGCAGCAACAATTGCGCGCCGTGCAAACAACCTTGCACGCGGCCCAGCAACAGGAACTGGCGATCGGGCGCGCGCATGCGGCGCAAGATCAGGCGCAGCACGCGCACGACGTGCAAGCGCGCGAACATGGCCGGTTGCTGGCGCAAGCGACCGACGCGCGCAGTAAGCTGGCGCAAGTGCAAGCCGAACTGCTCGCGCTGTCGCAGCAGCATGACGCGATAACGGCGCGCCAAAAACTGCTGCTCGATGAGCTGGAACATGCCTTTCAAAGCGGAGACAGCGTCAACTGGAGAGCGCATTGGTTGACCGATCCGGCAACGTTTCACGCGCAGCGCCAGGCCGACAGCAAGCACTGGCTGACGCAGCGCGCGGCGCATGATGAACGCAGCGCCGCTGACGCCTCCTTGCAAGTCGAACTGCAAGCCTTGACCCAGCTGCTGGCCCGGGCCGAGCGCGATGCACAGGTAGCGCACGCCGTCTGCGCGGCGCAAGGTGCAACGCTCAAGCAGATGCAGGCCGAGCGCCTGGCGCTGTGGGATGGCAAGCCGGTGCGCGATATCGAAGCGGCGCTCAGCGCGGCGATCGCACTGGCCAAGACGCAGCTGCAAAGCGGGCAAAGTGCCAGTCTGGCGGCGCAGCAAACCCAGGCCCGCATGGAGGAAGCGCTGACCCAGGCGCGGCAAAGGCAGACGGTGCTGGCGCAAGCGATCCTGGCCGCGCGTGCGCGGCTCGATGACTGGTTGCAGCAGCAGCGGCAAGCAGACAGCGGGCAAAACGACAAAAGTACAGCCAATACCGATGAAAACAGGCCACTCGACCTGATCCGCCTGCGCGCCTTGCTCGCCGTCTGCAGCGACGACATCACAGCGCAACGCGTGGCACTGCACGCGATAGAAGCGGCGGCAACCGACGCGGCCACGGTGCTGACAGAGCGCCTGGCACAACGCGCACAGCATCAGCAAAGTGCACCAGAGCAGCGCGCAGCGCCAGCAGGCGAAGAGCAAGATGGCGCTGCACTATCCGGAGAAGAACCGTTGCTCGCAGCGCTGGCGGCGCTGGCACTGGAGCGCAAACATGCGCATGCTGCGGCCAACGCCTTGACGCTGTTGCTGGCTCAGGACGATGCACGGCGCATCCAGGCGCAAGCGATGCTGGCCGACATCGAACAGCAGGAACAAAGCGAGCGTCGCTGGTCGAGCATGAACGAGCTGATCGGCTCGGCCGATGGCAAAAAATTTCGCAACTATGCGCAGCAATTCACGCTCGACGTGTTGCTCGGCTATGCCAATGCACATCTGGCGCAACTGGCCAAGCGCTACCGACTGGAGCGGATCAACCATCAGGCCCATCCATCGCTGGGCCTGATGGTGCGCGACCAGGACATGGGCGGCGAACTGCGTTCGGTGCACTCGCTGTCAGGCGGCGAATCGTTTCTGGTGTCGCTGGCGCTGGCGCTGGGTCTGGCATCGCTGTCATCGAACCGGGTGCGGGTCGAATCGCTATTCATCGATGAAGGTTTCGGCAGCCTCGATTCGGAAACGCTGCGCGTGGCGCTGGACGCACTGGACGGCTTGCAATCGATGGGACGCAAGGTCGGCGTGATTTCCCATGTACAGGAAATGACCGAGAGAATTTCGACCAGGATCGTCGTGCAGCCGGCGGCGGGCGGAAAAAGCCACGTCTCGGTGCAGCAAGGATGACCGCTGACGCGCCTATTCGGCCGAACGCTCACCGCCAAGCGGCCTGATCACATCCCAGCCCAGTTCGCGCCGGATCTGTTGCGGATCCGGCGGCGGACGGCGCAGAGCAAGTTCATGGCGCAGCCATTGCCTCACTGATTCCTTGCTTGGTTGTTTGGTCTGCACCATGGCCATGCCTCATCTGCTTGATTGTCGACGAACACTTGCTGTTACAACACACGACAACGCTGGAACATCCTTGCCATTGACCTGGGCAGTACTCGTCCCGGCAGCGGGGCAATCGATGCGGTCGCGGTTGTCGCACAGCACAGTGATTGACAGCCGCTTTTTCGTCAAGCGCTGCTGCCATAAGCCTATAAGCCCCAGATTACGCCATCTTGACAAGCGCGGTACTGACACAACAACCACTGCAGGCCGGGCAACGCTGCCATGTTGCCTGTTTTTGCCCGCATTAAAAGCACGCTCGATGTCAGCAGCAAGTTTGCCGCCAGCAAGATTGCTGGCGGCAAGAAAAATCAGCGCCGCACCTCTGCGACCGTATCAGCAATGGCCGCGTACAAGTCGCGGGTAGAGGCAATAGCCCCGTCATGCACTTCCTGTGCGCCGAGCACCTTGCCATTTGCCGCCTGTAATGCCCGGGTGGCAGTGGCGCTGGCCACCACCGTGACGGCATAGCCAAGATTGAATCCGCCATGGGCGGTGGAATTGACGCACATGTGCGTCATGAAGCCGGCCAATATGATGCTCTTGATATTGGCGGCCTTTAACTGCTGGTCCAGGTCTGTATTGAAGAAGGCATTCGGGTAATTCTTGGTGATGACGGACTCGCCATCGATGGCGGCGACTTCCTTGCAAATGGCACCGGTCTCGGCTTGCGTGTCATAGGGAGAGCCCGGGCCGGCATCATGCTGTATATGAAAAATGGGAATCTTTAGCGCGCGTGCCATGTCCAGCAGTTTTTTCGCTTCAATCATCGCTTCTTCCACACCGGATAACTGCATGGGTCCGGATCGGTAGGTATTTTGCAGATCGATCATGATGAGAGCAGACTTGGACAGGTGCGCAGTTTCCTGCCCCAGTCCGACAATGTCTCTCAAGGTTTTTGATGCCATGGTCATAATGATTTCCTTCACGATAGGGATTGAGCGACTAATTGCACCTGCATTACATATGGATCAGCCTCCTCAAGGGTACGCTACAATTTAAAAAAGTAAACCATCTTGCACACGCCCTATAGCCATGCCGATGGCCGCGACTCAATGAAGCGCAAGTGGACATCAAGGCAATTTTGCTTGCAGGGCAAGCCCCCAATGAAAATGTCAACACTGACATGCCCGTGGCATGTCGATCGCCACGCAGCATTGATGCAGCAATAAAGCACCTGCCTTGAAGCGCTACAATCGATACAAATAATCGATACAAGCAGGTGATTTGAACAATCGGATTCAAACCGTCGGAGATCACAGGAGATACGCGATGCAATGGCACACCCACGACATCACCAACCAGGTTCCGGAGCTGCAAGACACCAATCTGTTTACCAGCGATCTGGCATTGATGGAAGGCGTGAAAAGCGCCGGCGCCAACTGGCATCACGCTGCGCTGCTGCGCTACGGCGCCGAACTGGGCAGCAAGGAAGTGTTGCAACTGGGCGAACTGGCGAACCGCTACCCTCCCCAATTGCACACCCATGACCGCGTGGGCCATCGCATCGATCAAGTCGAATTTCATGCCAGTTGGCACAAGTTGCTCGATTTATTGCGCAAGGAAGGCTTGCAAGCGCTGCCGTGGATGCAGCCGCAAGCAGGTGCCCATGTGGCACG
>JBLHNV010000018.1:0-16824 GCA_047623125.1 Janthinobacterium sp.
CAAAATCCTGCACGTGCAGCGCGCCGTGTGATCGTCACCGAGCGCGACAACTTCCCGACCGACATCTATATTGCGCAAGGTCTGGCCAGCTGGATCGGGATCTGGCAAACCCGCGGCTACTCGGTCAGACTGGTCGACAGCCCGGAGCAGTTGCCAGATGCCATCGACGATCAAACGGCGCTCGTGATGCTGACCCACATTAACTACCGCAGCGGCTACCAGCACGACATGCAAGCCATCAGCGCGCTGGCCCATGCACAAGGTGCTTTGATGCTCTGGGACCTGGCCCATTCGGTCGGCGCAGTGCCCTTGGACCTGCATCAAGGCGGCGCCGACCTGGCTGTCGGCTGCACCTACAAATACCTGAACGGCGGCCCCGGCGCACCCGCCTTCATCTGGGTCGCGCAGCGCCATCAAGCCGCATTCCGGCAACCGCTGTCAGGCTGGTGGGGCCACGCGTCGCCGTTTGAAATGCAAGCCGATTTCGCACCCGCCGACGGCATTGCACGCGCGCTGTGCGGCACCCAGCCCATCGTTTCGCTGGCGCTGGTCGAATGCGGCCTGGCCGTGTTCGAACAGACCGACATGGCGACAATCCGCGCCAAGTCGCTGGCCTTGAGCGACCTGTTCATCGCACGGGTCGAACAGCGCTGCAGCGGGCATGATCTGCAACTGGTCACGCCGCGCGCACACGCGCGCCGCGGCAGCCATGTCAGCTTCAGCCATCCGCACGGCTATGCCGTCATGCAGGCACTGATCGCGCGCGGGGTGATCGGCGATTACCGCGAGCCAGCCATCATGCGCTTCGGCTTTACGCCGCTGTACACGCGCCATGTCGACGTGTGGGATGCGGTCGAGGTATTGGCCCGGATACTCGACGCGCAAGACTTCGATGTCGATGCCAAACGCGATGCGGTCACCTGAATCGAACATGGAGCACGATGACGCAGGAACGCATGACAACAGACCCAACCGGGACTTGGCACGGCGCGCAAATGGATTTCAGCGAGACTGATGGACTATGGTCACTATCTGGCGCTGGACCAGATTCTGTCAGCCCGGCATCCGCGCTCGCCCGCGCACCATGCCGTGCGGGAAGCGGAACTGCGCGCGCCGTCGCTGTACGACGGAAGCGATCTTGTTGCTCGCGCGCCAGAATTTTTTGATCGCACCCGAACGCCTGGCCGTGGACGCGACGTTGCCGACGTCCCCGGATACCTCGGTGCAATCGGCCTGGCTGCACGTGTGCCGGCATCCGGAGCAGCATTGGGCGCTGTATGAACTGGCTGAAAAGCTGCTCGACCTGGCAACAGCATGTCGCACCTGGCGTTTGCGCCATGTGACGACGGTCGAACGCATCATCGGCTTCAAGACCGGCACCGGCGGCACGGCCGGCGTCAGCTGCCGGTACAAGATGCAAGCTGTAGTGCTGTTTCCGGAACTGTTTGCGTTGCGTACGTCTCTGTAGAAAAAAAGGCGCAACAAAACCGGCGCTTCCCCATTTTGCGAGAGAATGCCTCTCGCAATACTGCGGAAAAACGCCGGCTCAGGCCGCCCTGCGGCGGCCGGAATTACTTGGCTGCGGTATTGAGCAGCATCTCGTTGAGCAGTTTGACGAAAGCAGCCGGATCGGCCAGCGAACCGCCTTCAGCCAGCATCGCCTGATCAAACAGGATATGCGACCAGTTGCCAAATTGCGCGCTGGCGTCTTCATGCTTCAGGCGCGTCACCAGAGGGTGATTCGGGTTAATTTCCAGAATCGGCTTCGATTCCGGCGCACTCTGGCCCGCCGCCTTCAACATGCGCAACAGATTGCCCGACAATTCGTTTTCATCGGCCACCAGGCAAGCCGGCGAATCGGTCAGGCGGAACGTGATGCGCACATCCTTGGCCTTGCCTTCCAACGCGGCCTTCATCTTGCCAACCAGTTCAAGGTACGAAGTTTCCGTTTCGGCGTGTTCTTTCTTCTCTGCTTCGTCTTCCAGCGTGCCCAGGTCCAGGCCGCCCTTGGCCACCGACACCAGTTCCTTGCCTTCGAAATCCTGAATGAACGACAGCATCCATTCGTCGACGCGATCGGTCAACAGCAGCACTTCGACGCCTTTCGTGCGGAAGATTTCCAGATGCGGGCTGTTCTTGGCGGCGTTGTAATTCTCGCCGGTCGCGTAGTAGATCTTGTCCTGACCATCTTTCATGCGCGCCGCGTAGTCGGCAAACGCGCAAGTTTGCGCATCGCTGTCATTGTGCGTCGATGCAAAACGCAGCAGCTTGGCGAGGCGTTCCTTGTTGGTCGCATCTTCGCCCATGCCTTCCTTGAACACCTGGCCAAATTCGGTCCAGAAGGTCGCGTACTTGTCCTTCTTTTCCTGCTCGTCCGCGTTCGCCAATTCTTCCAGCATGCTCAGCACGCGCTTGGTCGAACCTTCGCGGATCACCTTGACGTCGCGCGATTCCTGCAAAATTTCGCGCGACACGTTCAGCGGCAAGTCGCTCGAGTCGATGACCCCTTTGACAAAACGCAGATAAGCCGGCATCAGTTGCTCGGCATCATCCATGATGAAGACGCGCTTGACGTACAGCTTGATGCCGCCGCGCTTGTTGCGGTCCCACAGGTCAAACGGCGCCTTGGCCGGAATGTACAGCAGCTGCGTGTATTCACTGCGGCCTTCGACGCGGTTGTGCGTATACGTCAACGGCGCGCCGAAGTCGTGCGACACGTGCTTGTAGAATTCATCGTACTGTTCCGGCGTAATGTCGGACTTGTTGCGGGCCCACAGCGCGCTGGCCTGATTGATCGTCTCGACTTCTTCCTGAATGACGGTTTCTTTTTTCTCTTCGTCCCATTCTTCCTTTTGCATCACGATCGGCAGCGAGATATGGTCCGAATACTTGCGCACGATCGACTTGATCTTCCAGCTCGACAGCAACTCGTCTTCATCGGCGCGCAGGTGCAGCACGATGTCGGTGCCGCGGCCGATCTTGTTGATCGCCTCGATGCTGTAATCGCCCTCGCCAGCGGACTCCCAACGCACCCCTTCGGTTGCCTCGAACCCGGCGCGGCGGGTTTCGACGGTGATCTTGTCAGCTACGATGAAACCGGAGTAAAAGCCCACGCCAAACTGGCCGATCAGCGCCGCATCCTGCTGCTGGTCACCGGACAATTTACCAAAAAATTCCTTGGTACCCGACTTGGCGATCGTGCCTAGATGCGAGATCGCCTCGTCGCGGCTCATACCGATGCCATTATCTGAAATGGTGATCGTGCGCGCTTCCTTGTCGAAGCTGACCTTGATCTTCAATTCATGGTCGTTGCCGTACAAGGTATCGTTGTTGATCGCCTCGAAACGCAGCTTGTCGGAGGCGTCGGACGCATTCGAGATCAGTTCGCGCAAGAAAATTTCCTTGTTCGAATACATCGAGTGGATCATCAGTTGCAGCAGTTGCTTTACTTCAGCCTGAAAACCCAGGGTTTGTTTTTCGTTACCAGCCATGTTTGCCTCGTTGTCTTGTTGATTGTACGTATTTTTTTCAAATGGGGATCATCGAGGCAATTGCAAGCCGTGACCGGAAAGTTATCAAATAGTACGCCGGCCAGACACGGGTTCATCCGTCAATCGTGTCCGGTTCGCTGGCGTTTGATCGAAACCGGCGCATGCGCAACCTTCGGATAATTCTTGTGACAATTCAATAGCTTCTACCAGGCTTTTTTGGTTTATAAATTTCAAAACAACCATAAAAATGGAGTCAAGATGTCAAAGCGGATCATCGTGCTGTCCGACGGAACCGGCAACAGTTCCGCCAAAGCCGAGAAGACCAACGTCTGGCGTACGTTTCAAGCCATCAACCAGTCGCGTGGCGAGCAACTGGCAATGTATGACGACGGAGTGGGAACGTCGTCAAACAAATACCTTGCCGCGCTCGGCGGGGCAATCGGCTGGGGCTTGAAGCGTAATGTGATTCACCTCTACAAGTTTATCTGTCGCAATTATGTTGCGGGCGATGACATCTTCGGCTTTGGCTTCAGCCGTGGCGGGTTCACCATCCGCACGCTGGTCAACTTCGTGGTGCAGGAAGGATTGGTCGATTACCGTTCCGAAGAAGAGTTGGACCGCAATGCCAGGCGCGCATACAGCAGCTACCGCAATGCATCCTTCAAGCCGACTCTGAGCTGGGTCAGTCCTGTCAGCATGTTTCGCGGCGTGCGCAATCTTGTCTCGCACATCCTCGATCGTGCCTTTCAGCGTACCGCGCTCGCGAAGCGGATTCCAGGCCCGCAAATGCAGATTCGCTTTCTCGGATTGTGGGATACGGTCAGTGCTTACGGCATGCCGATCGAAGAATTGCGCCCTGTAGTAAACTTTTTGTTTTGGCCGATGCTGTGGGATGACCTCAACCTTTCCCCCCAGGTCAAGCGGGCCTGCCATGCGTTGGCGCTGGACGATGAGCGCACCACGTTTCATCCCATTGTCTGGGACGAGCGGCATGAAGAAAGTCTGATTATCCAAGGCGCAGTTGAACCAGAGCGCTTGAGTCAGGTGTGGTTCGCGGGGGTGCATTGCAATGTGGGCGGCGGATATCCGGAAGACCAGGCATCGCTGGTTTCTCTGGACTGGATGCTGAGCCAGGCGCAGCAGGCCGGGCTGGTCTTTCTGGCGGCCCATCTGACCCGCGTTGACGACGACAAATCCAACTACGCCCGCCTCTACGACTCGCGTAGCGGCGCCGACGGTTTCTACCGCTACTCTCCGCGCGTCATCAAGACGTACAACGACACTGGCAAGCCAATCTGGCCAGTGATTCACAATAGTGTGCTGATGCGGATGGCGTTCGGCTCCGATGCCTATGCCCCACTGCCATTGCCGGCGCAGTTTCATGTTCTTGCAGCCGATGGTTCCCTGATCGATGTCGGCGCGGCGCTGGCAACCCAACGTCGCGGCCCGAGCAGTGCGCAAATCTTGCGCCAAGCGAACGTAGCGGCGCGGATGAATCTGCTTCAGGCGGCCGTATTCATCATCAAAAATCCCGACCTCAATGCGCTTGAAATGGCGCATGACACCGTTTGGTGGCGCCGCCTCACCTATTTCATGAGCATGGGGTTGGCCCTGGCATTGCTATCTTTTCCATGGAGCTCGCAGTTATTCGCTCGCTTTGGCGATAACCGGGTCAACGACGAGGCGCGCGGTCCTGCCGGTTTGATCATCGGCGCCGCCATCGATTTGCTGCGCCCCTTGACTCCGACATTCGCCGAGCGCTGGACCGACGCCTTCAAGGCCGTACCATTATCATTTCTCGCGTTGATCTTTGGACTCGTGGTGAGTTTTTCGATCAGCGCGCTATTAAGCGGGCGCATCCGGGATCGCAGCCGGTATGCGTGGCATTTCGGCATCACCGAACGGTATCCACAATGGATACACGCGCATGCCGTATCGGTGGTGCGCGCGAGCGCCGCCGCCCTTATCGTTGCGCTTCCCGTGATGGCTTGGGCGCTATGGAAACTGCGGATCGATAACGGGCACTGGGGCCTGTCGGGCTACTTCCAGACAGCGCTGCTCGCCGCTTGCGTCGTGGCGCTATCCTTGCCCGCGCTGCTGCGCACGACGTCGATCTTGCGCCAACTTGCACAGGGCGACCCGACTACGCTGCCGATGACGTTCTCCCTTGCGCTGGCGCGCAGCCTGCGCAACGAGCCTGTGCTGGTGTCAATCTACCGCTGGATCGCCAAGGTCGGCGTACCCAGCCTGCTCGGTCTCGCTTTGATTGCCGGCATTTTTTGCGTCGCCAACCGCATCGTATTCGATGTTGCCGACGCCTCCGGACAGTACTGCACGCCATCCGGGCAAGCGCTCGCCTCGCCGCCGACGGCGGGACGCGATATCGCCATGAACGAAGTGTGTGGCGCAACCAGGATTGAATTGACCGCTGGCCACCGGTACCGGATCACCTTGACCGATCCCGATGGAACACTGTTCGACCGTACCGAGCATGCCGATCTGGGAGGATTTTCCGGAACCACTGCCATGCACCGGATGTCGCGATTGTTGCGCCGCTGGTGGACCGAAAACTGGTTCACTCCGGTGGCCCGTGTCGGCCAATACGGAAACGAAGAATATGCGCTGCATCCTGCGGTGCCCTTCGCGCCCTTGCCGCCCTATCCAATCACAATCGACGCCAGGTACCAGTGCACATCCGCGACCAAGGCCGAGGACCGCGCGCACTGCGGCCCCTTTGTCCAACCCGCCGCTGCCGATGTGACGCGCTGGATCGAGCAAGGCAAAGTTTCCACTGCGCCCGAACGGCGCACACTGATCGCCTACCTCGATCCAAAAAAAGATGGCGAATTATTTCTTTATGTAAACGACGCCGTAGTGCCGCTGATTTCCCGCCTCGGCACGCGTTTCTACGATAACAATTTCGGCGTCATCAAGGTCAGGGTGGACGAGGTCGAGGCTGTACCAAATCAATGATCTGGCCGCTCAGACGCAACTGGCGCAACCGTTCCTGCGCTTGCCGGGCCCAGCGCTGCAATACTCGACGCTGCGCTGCGCTCTGGCGGTGCGCCGCGTTGTTGTGCTGGGTCGCGGCATGACGGTGCGGCGCTGATATTGTGCTGCAATGGGGCCCCGCAGTGGACGCGCGCTGGCCGCATTGCAAACATTGCGGCCGCCACGACGTACAATGACAGCCTACACACCACTCTTTTGGAATCCCATGACCGTTTACGAAAAACTCAAGACGCTCGGCATCACGCTGGCCGCACCCGCCACCCCTGCCGCTGCCTACGTGATGCACGTGCAAACGGGAAACCTGGTATTCATCTCAGGCCATTTGTCGAAACAAAGCGACGGCACGCTATGGGTCGGCCAACTCGGCAAAAATGTCACGACAGAACAAGGGCGTGCAGCCGCACGCAACATCGCCATCGACCTGATGGGCACGCTGCAACAGGCTTGCGGCGGTGATCTGACACGCGTCAAGCGCATCGTCAAGTTGATGAGTCTGGTCAATTCGACGCCAGACTACACCGAGCAACACCTGGCCACCAATGGCGCATCGGAATTGCTGAGCGCAGTGTTCGGCGACGCTGGCAAACACGCGCGCTCGGCATTCGGCGTCGCACAATTGCCGCTGGGCGCTTGCGTCGAAATCGAAATGATCGCCGAGATCGAATAGTCTGCATCACTGGCATCAAACCGGCGGCGCTTGGCCAGCGCCGCTTGGCAGCCAAAAGCGCGCCGGTATCGATGCCATGCAACGATTCAATGCGGCAATCGCCGGTAAGGTCGCCTTCGTGCCGGGCCCGCCGTTCCAGGCCAACGCCGCGGCGAGCAACACCTTCTGGCTGATCGCAGCCCGAAGGTAACGCCAGACGACAAGGCGAGAACGTCACTTCACCGGTGCGCCGGCGCAACACGGATTTTCACATGACCCTAAACAACTTGAACAATCCCGTGAACACCCCTCGCTTCACCCCGCGCGGCCTGGTCCCGACGCGGGAGCAGACCCGCATCCAGCTCGCGCAAGACAAGGTAGTGCTGATCGAAGCCAATGCCGGGGCTGCGAAGACGACGACGCTGGCGCTGCGCATCGGCGAAGCGCTGGCGCGCAAACTGGCGCCGGAATCGATCCTGGCACTGGCCTTTACGCCTGAAGCGCGCGACGTGATGCGCACCCGGCTGCGCGATATCGGCATCCCCGATACGCTGGCCGCGCGCGTCGTCATCATGACATTCGAAGACTATGCCGAGCAGGTATTGGCACAGGTTGAAGGCAGCGCGGCACTGGCGCGCTGCATTGATGAGCGCGACTTGAAACCCTATGCGCTGGCCGCGATCGACAATGCCGGCGCGCACTACGGTGACCAATACGCATTTCTCGATCTGCAGACGCACAACCTGGCGCTGAGCCGTTTTCTCGATGTACAACTGGCGCTGAAGGCGACGATGGCGCTCGATCCCGATATCGACGACCCGGACCATGAAGACGCGGCGGCCGCTTTGAGCGTGCCGCTCAGCGATTACCTGACGATGCTGGAATATGAACAGATCAGACTGGGTAGCCACGAAGATGTCCTGTTTCGCGGCCCGTTCGACGCGACCTACGATCTGGCGCGCAGCCTGGCCCAATCCGGGGCCAGGCTGCCCCCCTTTCGCCTGGTGCTGTGCGACGAGCTGCACGACCTGAACGAAGCGGCGTTCCGGATCCTCAATGCACTGCTGGCGGCGCCGGAATGCTATTTTGTCGGCGCCGGCGACAAGGACCAGGTGATCCACTCGCAACTGGGCGCCAGCGAACAATATCTGCAGCGCCGCTTCGCCAGCAGCTATCCCAAGCTGGCGCGCTATCCATTGACGCTGACATACCGGCACGGCCCGCACCTGGCCCACGCGATGGCCCAATTCAAGCAAAAGAAAGTCGCTTCGAACCTGCCGCTGCATACCAGCATCCGGCAAAGCCACTACGACGTCACGCCGCAAGCGTGCGCCGCGCGCGTAGTCGAAGCGGTGCAGGCGTGGCAGCGCGACAAATTGCCGCTCGACGGCTGCGCGATCCTGCTGCGCGAGCGGCACCAGTCGGTGGCGATCGAAAATGCGCTGATGCATGCGGGCATCGGTTACCACATGCCGGGCATGGCGGGCTATTTGCAGCGCGAGGAAATTCTGTTCTTGCGGGGCATGCTCGCGATCGCGCAAGACAACCTCGGCTCGGTCAAATCCAGCGCCGTGCGCCGTGCCATCGTCGAGTCGCTGGCGATCTTCGGCGAAATCGACCTGACGGCGCAACAACTCGACCAAGCCAAGAACACGGTCGCGCGCGACCCTGACACGCTGCGCTTCTTCTTCAGCGGCCAGCTTGCGCGCAGCCGGTCGAGCGGCGCCGGACAACGCATCGTTAAAGCGGTCGCGTACCTGGAAAGCGTGGCGCCGGAAACCCCGGCCGCCGTCGTGCTCGAGGCCATTTGCGCGCAGATGGATTTGCAGGCGCTGGCGCGGCGCATCCACGTGCATCCGATCGAGGCTGCCATCGTGTCCAGGTCGATCGCCGGCCTGATCGCCATCGCGACCGGCAGCGGGCGCAATCTGCGCGATTTCTCCGAATGGCTGAGCACGGCCGAAGCGTTCAGCCAGAAAAAAGGCAAGCACCTGGTCTTGCTCGATGGCGTCGCCAACGCCAAGGGCAAGGAGTTCGACCATGTGATCCTGCCTTTTCTGGAAATCGGCGAATTCCCTCACCCGCTGGGCCGCAGCGGCGAAGAAGAAAACCTGTTCTATGTCGCCGCCACCCGCGCCAGATCGCGCCTGACCCTGATCTCGCCGCTGGCCAGCGGGCAACGCAGTGCATTCATCGCACAGATGAAACTGGCTTCGATCATGGCGCAGTCGGATGCCACGCTGGCGCTCAACAGGGAACGCGCCGGTGCGGATACCGGCGCTGGAACTGGCACTGGCACTGGCACTGGCACCAGGAATGCGAGCGGGACCGGAACCGGTGTCAGCACCCGTCACGAGCTAAAAGTGCCGTACGCCGAAAAAAACCAGGCCAAGGCGCTCGGTGCCGAGTGGGACGCGACACGCAAGGTCTGGCATGTCGCGCTTGGCGTCGACCTGAAACCATTCGAACGGTGGCTGCGCAACTGAAACAGTGCCAACGCACCGTCACAGGGCCAGGCTGGAAACCCGGGTTTGATGCTTGAACACCCGGCCTCAGCTCAGATCGGGGTAGCCGGTGATGTCGGCGATGTCGCGGTACAGCGGTTGCAAGCGCGCATACATCTTTTTGTAGACACGGTGATACAGCCGGTCGTAGATGTCATGGTTGGCCGCGATCGGCAGGAACACGCGGCCCGGTCGCGTCATCGCCGCAATCGCAGTGGCAAAATCGGCATGCAAACCCAGGCCGACTGCGGCATCGATCGCCGCGCCCAGTCCGGACGTTTCGTACAGGTGCGCGCGCGCGGCCGGCAAACCGAAGATGTCGGCTGTCAGCTGCATCGCCGCATCGCTTTGCGAACCGCCGCCGGCGATGCGCAATTCGGTAATCTTGACCTTGCTGCGCCGTTCGATGCGTTCCTTGCCTTCGCGCAGGCCGTAGGCCAGGCCTTCCAGTATTGCGCGGTACAGATGGGCGCGCGTATGCACGTCGCCAAAGCCGATCACGGCGCCCTTCGCTTCCGGCCCGGGCACCTTGATGCCGGGGCTCCAGTATGGCTGCAGCATCAAGCCCATCGAACCGGGCGGCACCGCCTCAACCAATTGATCGAATAACACTTCCGTCGCCATGCCTAGTTCGGCAGCGGCCGCCTGTTCCCGATCGCCAAACTGCTCCTTGAACCAGTTCACCATCCAGTAGCCGCGAAAAATCTGTACCTCGTTGCTGTACGCGCCGGGCAACGCTGCCGGATACGGCGGAATGAATGGCATCGCTTCGACGTATTTGGTGCTGGTCGTGTTGATCGTCGCCGTCGTGCCATAGCTCAGGCAGGCGACATGCGGCTCCAGGCAGCCTGAACCGAGCACCTCACACGCCTTGTCGGCCGCTGCCGCCACCAGCGGCGTACCTTCCGGGATGCCGCTGGCCGCCGCCGCGACAGCATCGATGGCACCGATGACGGTGCCCGGCGGCACCAGTTCGGGCAGCATGTCCGGCTTCAGCGCCAGCGCTTGCCATTTCCAGTCGCGCGCCCCGGCCCACCGGTGGTGCTTGTAATCGAACGGCACATAGCCCACTTGCGAGCCGGTCGAATCGACGAAGCGCGAGCACAGCCGGTAATGCAGATAACCCGACAGCAGCAGGAATTTGTCGGTGCGCCGCAAAATGTCGGGCTGGTGCACGGCGATCCAGTTGATCTCGGCTTCGCGCCGGAAATAATCGACGGTGTGCTTGATGCGCGCCAACCTGAAAGCGGCGCTCCACCAGCGCCCGACCGGCGGCACCTGGTCGGTGCGGCGCTGGTCCAGCCATGTGATGGCCGGGCGCAGCACCGCGCCATCGCGATCCAGATTGACGACCGTGCCGCGCTGCGTCGTCACGGCCACGCCCTTGACGTCACTTTTGACGACGCCGGGCTGCGCCCAGAGCCGCTGGCAAGCAAGGCAGAGCGCGCGCCAGTAATCTTCCGGATCGTGCTCGGCCCAGCCCGGATGATCGGAAAAATACGCATCCAGCGGCACCTGTTCCTTGGCCACGATATTGCCGCGCAAATCAAACAGCAAGGCGCGCACGCTTTGCGTGCCATTATCGATCGCCAGTATGGTTGCTTCAGACATGCTCATTTCCCGAGGCCGCAGCCGGCATGTCGCTTGGCAAGCGGTCTTTTGGCAAGCTGTAGTGGGCCTGCCACAGCGCCAGATAATCGGCCTGTTCACGATCCCAGCGCGCATCCAGCCAGCCCAGCTAAGGCTGGCACATGGCGCGCACGCGCGCAATCACGTCACTGCCGCCACAGCGCAGCAACAAGCCCAGGCGGGTGCGCCGCAGCAGCAGATCATCCAGGTGCGCCACCGCTTCCATCCGCGCCGCCCAGCGCAATTGCACCCACAGGGTTTCGGTGCCGGGGATCGTTTCCAGCTCGCCTTCTTGCGCGCAATCGACCAGCGCCTGCGCCTGCGCGCCATAGCGCCCCGTCAGACGGGTTTTCTGAGTGCGGGACAACCGCTTGCAACGCAGCTCAGGCGACACATCGAAGATTGGCAGCGGCTGCAAGCTGTCGGACCAGCCAGGCAACAGCGGCGCCGCCTGTCTCAACGCATCGAGTGCGATCATCCGGAATGTGGTCAGCTTGCCGCCGGTGACGGTCAGCAAGCCTTGTTCCAGCCACAGCGCGTGCTCGCGCCCCTCCTTCGACGGATCGGCCTGACCACTGTCCTCGACCGAACGTACGCCGGCATAGGTGGCGATGACATCTTTTTCGGACAAGCCCAGTTGCGGAAATTGCGCCTGCAGCGCGGCCATCAAATAATCGGCTTCGGCGCGCGTGATGGCCGGCTCGATCTGCATGTTCGAGCGGTGATCAAGGTCGGTGGTGCCGACGACGATCGCGCCTTCCCACGGATAGGCGAATACCGGACGCCCGTCTTGCGGATGCATCAGGCTGATCGCCTGCGCCAACGGCAAGCGCCAGGCCGGCAGCATCAGATGGCTGCCGCGCAGCGGACGCAGCTTCGGCTTCGCATCGACCTGCGCGCGCAAGCCATCGGCCCAGGCGCCGGTCGCATTGATGACCAGGCGCGCGCGCAATGCGTGCTGAGTTCCGCTGATGGCATCATCGACCAGCACGCCACACACTTGCCCGCTCTGCGCTGCACTCGTTTGTTGGTCCGAGCGCAACAATTTTTTCACTGCCATGTAATTGATCGCCAGCGCGCCATGCTGCTGTGCTTCCTGCAGCACGCGCAGCACCAGCCGCGCATCGTCCGTCTTCGCATCCTGGTAGCACATGCCGCCCTGCAACCCTTCGGTGGCGACGTTGGGCGCCAGCATCAGAAATTCATCGCGCTTGAAATAGTGACGCCCGCGCTGGCCGCCGCGCTGGCCGCCGCGCGATCGCGCCATCCAATCGTAGATCGCCAGGCCGATCAGAAACACGCGCCGGCCCGGCTTGCGTCCGACGTAATCGCCGAACGCAAAGCCTTGCGGCTCGACCAGTCCGTACGCGGTTTGCAGCAAATTCTGCCGTTCGCGCACCGATTCGCGCGTCAGCGCAAACTGGCCCTGCTTCAGGTAACGCAAGCCGCCATGCACCAGCTTCGACGAGCGGCTCGATGTGCCCCATGCAAAATCGCGCTGTTCGACCAGCACCGCCTTCAAGCCGCGGCGCGCCGCTTCCAGCAAGATGCCGGCGCCGGTGATGCCGCCGCCGATGACGACAATGTACCATTCGCGCTCCATGTGCGCTGGCAGCGCGTCGCGCCAGCTGTCCTGCCACAGGCCGCTCACGGCGCGCTCTCGGCCTGCTGCGCGGGCGCAGCAGCAAGGTCTGAGAGCAGCTTGCCCGGATTCATCAAAGCCTGCGGATCGAAATGCTTGAACAGCGCGTCCATCGCGCTGATCCCGAGCGGACCTTTTTCAGCCGCAAGGTAAGGCGCATGGTCGAGCCCCACGCCATGCTGGTGGCTGATGGTGCCGCCATGCTCCACGATGGCGCCGCATACGGCACCCTTCAACGCACGCCAGCGCGCCATATCGACATCGATAGCGCCCGCCAGACGGTAGACAAAAGTCGTGTAGACGCTGGCGCCTTGCGCATACAGGTGCGACAGATGCGTGTACGTGTGAACCCGCTCGCCGTGCGTCGCCAGTGCCGCCGTCGCAGCTTGCTCGACGGCAGCCATCATCGTATCGACGCGCGGCCAGTCGACGGCCGTCTCTACCGTTTCGATCACGTAGCCTTGCTGCCATGCGGCGTTGCGCAGATAGACGTTGCGGAAGCGATTTTGCTTCCATTTGTCGCCCATCGTGGTGCCGACATGCACGCCGCCGCGCGCGCGCGTCAAAGCCAGCACGTTTTGCATTGCGGCCTTTGCCGTCGATTTCTGCCCGCTGACGCCGACCATCAGCATGCATTTCCGGTCCTTGCAACCGCGCCATCCCAGGTATGTTTGCAATAAACTTATCAGCCGGCCATGGCCAGCCAGCGTCAGCATGGTTTCTGTTTCCAGCGGGTTCGACAGGCGCAGCATCGACAGCGGCAATTTCGCTTGCACCACTTCGCGTACCGCCTGCTGAGCCGCTTCCCAGTCTGGAAAAAATATCGCATGGAAGGCTTCATGCTCGGGCAGCTTCGTCACGCGCACCGTCGCTTCGGTCAGGATGCCGATCCGGCCTTCCGAACCGAGCACCATTTCGCGCAGGTCGAGGCCCGCCGCCGACGCCGGAAAGGTCGGGATCACCAGCGTACCGGCCGGAGTTTCGACCGAGCCACCGGCAAACATTTGCTCGATGCGGCCGTAGCGCAGCGATTGCTGGCCGGAAGAGCGCGTGACGATCCAGCCGCCCAGCGTCGAATACTCGAACGATTGCGGAAAGTGACCCAGCGTATAGCCCAGCGCGCGCAATTGTGCTTCCAGGTCGGGGCCGAAGACGCCGGCGCCAAAAGTGGCCAGTTGCGCTTCGGTGTCCATATGGTGCAATGCGCACAAGCGGGTCAGGTTCATGCTCAAAGTCGGTCCGGCATCAAGCGCAACCGTCAGGTGGCCGGCCACGCTGGTGCCGCCGCCGTGCGCAATCACGGCCACGCCGAAGCGGCTGGCATAAGCGAGCAACTCGCGCACTTGCTGGGCGCTGTCGGGAAACGCCACGCCATCGGGCACTGCGCCGATCAAACCGTAGCGCAGTTTGAACCAGTCGGGCAAGCTTTGGCCAAGCGCATTATTGACGCGCACCGACGCCGTGGTATCGATCAGCGGATGTACGTAAGGCTGTTGTTCCAGTCGCGACCGGGGAACCCCGGCGCAAGCTTGCTCGAAACTGGCATCGGTCACGCTCGTGCCCTTGCCTATCCGATCCTTCAAAAATGCCAGCGCACCCGGTTGCAATGCAAATTCGATCGTATCATCGCCCCACCCGTTCCAACGTCTCATCATTTTCCCCATCCGCGTGATGGCCCGGCTGCGAAGTTGAATATACTTGCAGCGGACCTTGATGCGTTTACCATAGGTAATTACTCAAAGCCAGTATTGCGACTTCATGACAAACGTATTGCTCGATCATGCCAAACCGAATGTTTGAACTCACAAGCTCTGCTGGCGCGGCGCGGCAAGTCGCGCGCGGCGGGCGCGTCGTCGGATCGTATGTGCAACCGCTGCTCGATACTGCGGCGGCAAGCAACGTGTCGGCTGCCGACCTGGAGCGCGGCGCCGGCCTGCCGCCCGGAGCGCTGCAGCGACTGCCCGAATCGCTGGCCGCCGATACCTACCTGCGCCTGCTCGATGTCGGCGCCGATCTGTGCGGCGATGCCTGCTTTGGCTTGCACGTCGGCGAGCATGTCAAGCTGGGCACCTACAGCGTGTATGGATTGATTTTGCTAAGCTGCCGCGATTTCGGTCAGGCTTTCGAGCAAACCTTGCGCTACGAATCGCTGGCGCACGACCTGGGCCGCTCGCACTTGCGCATCGAGGGCGGCGTGGCGCGCTATGCATGGCACAGCCACTATCGGCACGCCAGCCATCACCTGGCCGACAGCGTGTTCGCCGGCATCCGCGTGTTCGGCAATTGGCTGGCCGGTTGCACACTGCCGGCGCCTCAAGTGGCGTTTTGCCATGCCGCGCCAAGCGATGCAAAAAAAAACAGAAACGCCGAATATGTGCGCATTTTCGGCGCGCTGCCGCGCTTCGATGCGCCAGAGCACGTCGCCAGTTTCGACGCGCAATTGCTGGCTCGGCCGGTGCCGAACGCCGACGTCAGCCTGTATCCGGTGCTGCAGCAGCACGCCGAACAATTGCTGCGCTCGCGACTTCAGGACCAGAGCCTGGGCCGGTCAGAAGACCATACCGGCATTGTGGCGCGCGTACATGCGGTGATCATCAAGAATCTGGCGCATGACCGGGTGCGCCTGGCCACGGTGGCCGAAGAATTGCATCTGACGCCACGCACGCCACAGCGCAAGCTCAGCGACGCGCACGTCAACTTCCAGCTCGTGCTGGACCAGGCGCGCTGCGCGCTGGCCAAGGATTATCTGCGCCAGGCCGGCCTGGGTCTGACCGACATCGCCTTTTTACTCGGCTACCAGGAACAGAGCGCCTTCACGCACGCATTCAAGGAATGGACCGGCCTCAATCCGGGCGCATGGCGCGCCAACTTGGGTTAACCCCGGGCTTGCCGACTGTATTGCGCCCAGCTTGGCGCACTGGAAAACATCAGCGTCAAGCCAGCGCTTCCTTGGCCGCCTGCTCCGGCGTCAAGCCATCGTAGAACAGGTCGGTAAACCATTCAACTTCATCTTCAATGTGTTCTTGCGCCTGGGCTGACGTGGCGCCGCCAGCCACCAGAAATCCTTCAACTTCGATGCACCAGTGAATCAGCGCCAGCGTTTCAGGATCGAGCTCTTCTTTCTTTGCCATGGCCATGCCTCTTGCATAATATTTTCCAGTTGCCAGTGTAGCAGCATCTGCCGCGCTGATGAATCAGGTAGGGTCCATCCTCAGCACCGATCTGTCATTCCTTCACGCACTTTGTAGTTTATTTTTTAGCACTGTTGTTTTAATCAGGTATTTTATTGACAGTAAAAAAAATACTCATCATCATACCGACAGTTATTAATTTCAACATTAATATTATTAAAAAATAATGGTGTACGATATAACAATAAACAAAATAAGACGTTACAGTCAATATGCGCCGCACCTGGCAGGATGGGGTTGCGTCGCCCTGCTGAGCATCGCCGTATGGCTGCACGCCTTTGCGCTGATCAACCGTGATCGCGTAAAGACGATCGCAGATGCGGTCAAGACCTTGTCCAACCTGACCTGGGTAGCTCAGGAACATGCGGCGCGCACCTTCCGCAGAGCCGACCAGAGCTTGCATTTTGTGGCTGCCAGCTACCAGGAAAAAGGCAATAAACTCGACCTGCCAACGATGGCGCAGAACGGCCTCATCGATACCGAGATCTTCGATCAGGTCGGCATCATCGATGAGCGTGGCACCTATGCATTGAGCACCCTGGCATCGACACAGCACATTGACCTGTCCGACCGCGCGTATTTCAAGGCCCACCAGGCGACCAACACCGGCGCATTATTCATTTCGAAAACGCTGATGGGCCGAGTAACAAACAAAAAAACGATCCAGCTCACGCATCGTATCAATGACCGCAACGGCGCATTCGGCGGC